>JABMRA010000030.1 GCA_013202925.1 Candidatus Omnitrophota bacterium
ACCCCTTGAAAATCCCTTTACGCCGAGTCCGTCCAGCATATCTTTTTTCAAGAGCGGCATGGCTATACATGTCTTCTTAACCCGCGATTCTTTTATACCGAAGAGTTTCTCAAAAGCCGCCATTCATCCTCCATGGTTTACATTTTTAACATTGTCAAAAGTGTAAACTTACAGCGTTTTCAGGTTGTAGTCGAGATTGCCAAGGCCCTTTTTGTGCGCGTATTCCAGCATCCCCTTGTAAGATGCCTGAGGTTTTTCCCTCAGGATCACATCCTCGTCTTTATTTATGAGGTCCAGCGTTGCCTTATCGAGGGCCACGATGTCCTTGGATGCCAGTATGCCTATGTCGCTGCACACGCGCTTCTCTTTTTTCGTGGAGATGCAGTCACATTCCTTTGTTATGTCAAAGGCAAAATTTATGAAAAACCTGTTTTTGAATCTGGAAATGATAAACCCGGCCACATCCGCCATTCTTTTTGCAAATATGCCGGTGTCTTCGCCCCAGTTTATAAAGATGGAGTCGAATTTACATGCGCAGATGCATTCACCGCAGCCGATGCACTTTGTCTGGTCTATGCATGCCTTGTCCCTGGCAAGCGATATTGCGCCTACAGGACATATGTCTATGCACAGGCCGCAGCCAGTACACGTCTCTTTTATTACGTGCGGCTTGAGGGAAGAGTGCTGGACCTGTTTGGTGGGCCTGGAACACATGCCCATTGCGACATTTTTCAATGCCCCTGCATATCCGGCCAGTATGTGGCATGTAACGTGCGACAAGACGACTAAACTATCCACCATGCCTACGAAAGAAGGGACCTTCACCTTTTTTATATATTCTGAATCGATCTCGTATTCCTTTCCGTCCTGGCCAAAGACCCCGTCTGCTATTATAAACGGCGCGCCTGTCCTGGGATGGCCAAAGCCCTTGTTCTGCGCAAGCGTCAGGTGGTCGACTGCATTGAGCCGTTCTCCTTTATATATGACATTCGTGTCAAAGAGGAACGGCCTTGCCTTTTTCTTTTTTATCTCAGAGACGACTGATTTTACAAGCTCTGGGCTGGTGTGATAGGCGCACTGGCTGTCGCCTATCGTCAGTTTGACAGGGACGAATTCGTCTTTTTTGTATGCTGAAAAAGGGTCCATGGTGCCCAGCAGTTTTAAAAGGCCGGACCGCCGTTCCTTTGCATCATTAGCCGCTACCTCTACAAAATAGACGTCGCTCTTCATATGCGTTGGTTTTATAAGGGTGGGGTCAGATCGAAGGTTCCTGTTTTAACCAAAAGGCATTATAATTATTTTCGCCCAAGATCTTGAGCGTGACATTTACCATCTCTTTGTCATACTTGGAGCCGGCATTATCCCTGATCTCCTTGGCAGCCTTTTTTATTCCCAAAGCAGCCCTGTACGGCCTGTGAAAGGTCATTGCCTCCAGCACGTCAGATATAGCCAGGACCCTTGCCTCAGGGATGATCTTTTCACCCGATAACCCGCGTGGATAACCGTTGCCGTCCAGCCTTTCATGATGCTGGTAGATGGCCTCTGGCATGGGGAAGGGAAAGCCGTGCGGCTTGAGCATGTCGTAACACTTTTCTACATGCTCCTGGACCAGTTTTAATTCCAGGTCAGAAAGCTTTCCCGGTTTGTTCAGTATCTCAAGAGGTATGAGGATCTTTCCTATATCGTGAAGCTCCGCGGACATCTTCAGTTCAAATATCCTGTTCTCATCCCAGCCTAATTCCTGAGCGATCCTTTCGGCAATAATAGATACGCGGCGCGTGTGGCCAAATGTATACGGGTCCCTTATTTCCAGGACCCTGTCCAACACCTTTAAGGAGGTGACCGCCATGTTCAGCCGGTTTTTTTCCAGCTGGTCATAAGCGGTTATGTCCCTGGTTATACCCATTGTACCTACAATAAGGCCTTTTTTGTTTTGTAGGGGGATTTTGGTGGTCGTTACACAGTTGCGGGTACCGTTTGGAAGCAGCGTGCGTTCTATCTTTCCGATTATCGGGTTCCCTGTCTTTAATACGTATGTGTCGTCGTCGAACATCTTCTGCGCCTGCTGTTTCGGGAAGAAATCAAAGTCTGTCTTGCCTGAGATTTCTTCAGGCGGCATTTTGAAGCCGTCCGAATAGAAGCGGTTGACCCTGAAGAGGCGGTTTTTGTCGTCTTTGAAATACACCGCGTCGGGCAGGTTGTCCAGCAGGTTCTGGAAAAGTTCTTTTTCAAACGCAAATCTTTCTTCCAGCTCTTTATGCTTCGTGATGTCTTCGAGTATGCCTTCTATGCGCTGAGTCTTTTTATCGGAAGAGGAGGTGAGATGCGCTGTTATAGCGACCCACACCTCTTCCTTGCCGTTTCTTTTAAAGAGGGCCTCGTGGAATCTGACTATCTTTTCCTTTTTGATTATTCTGAAGAATTCCTTTGCGTCTTCCGGATTTTTGAAAAGGGATTTAAATGTGCAGGCCTGGATCTCTTTTTCGCACTCGTAGCCGAGTATCTTAGCCAGGGTGCGGTTTACCGCAAGAAACCGCTCTTTTGGAGAGAGCTGGTACCTGAAAAGGCATATGCCCAGCCTGTCAGCCGTGGACGCCTCCAGGCGAAATCTATCTTTTGTTTTGGAGTTTGACGTTTTCATATTATCATATATAATAACATAGATAGCCCAAAAGATAAAGGGAAATTGTAATCATGGTAAAGACAAAGATCATATGTACGCTTGGGCCTTCCAGTTCCAGTGAGACTGTTATCAGGAAAATGACCATGGCTGGCATGGATGTGGTGAGGCTGAATTTTTCACATGGAGATCTGGCCGGGCACCTTTCGCGCATTCAGCTGGTAAGAAAGGTGAACAAAAAATACAGGCGCCATGTAAGGATATTGCAGGATCTGGAGGGGCCAAGGATAAGGATAGGTAGACTGAAGGATCACAGGCCTGTTATGCTGAAAAGGCGTCAGCGGGTTTGGCTTGCGCAGGAGCGCGTCCATGAAAAAAATAATATCATCCCATTTGATTATGAAGGCCCGCTGCGCAGCATTGACGGAGCAAAATTTATCTATATCGACGACGGTAATATTGTCTTAAAGATAAAGAAGATCGAAAAGAAAAAGGTCAGGGCCGAGGTCGTTGTCGGGGGGTTTTTAAAGGAGCGCAAGGGTGTCAATATTCCCGGCGCCCGCCTGGAGTTTCCCAGCATAAGCGAAAAAGACAAAAAAGACATTGGGTTTGGAATAGACGGGAAGGTCGATTGCGTTGCCCAGTCATTTGTGAGGAATAAACAGGATATCATGGAGGTTAAAAACAGGGTAAAGGCGAAACTTCCCCGGTGCCTTGTTATTGCGAAGATCGAGAATCGTGACGGCATACGTAATATAGACGAGATCATAGAGGAGGCGGATGGCATCATGATCGCGCGGGGAGATATGGGCGTGAGCGTCCCTATATATGAAGTGCCTATCATCCAGAAGGAAATCATCAGGAAGTGTAATAAAAAGAGAAAACCTGTTATTACTGCCACCCAGATGCTTGAGCACATGGTCGATAATATCAGGCCCACAAGGGCAGAGGTCACTGATGTTGCGAATGCCATTATCGACGGCACGGATTTTGTCATGCTCTCTGCTGAGACAGCTGTCGGGAAATACCCTACGGAGTCGGTCAGCATGATGAACGACATTATCAAATTCACCGAAAAAAGTTTACAATGATAGATTCAATGTTATAATGCCTTGTAAAATTGGTTGAAGTGGAAAGGAGTCGGCAATGGCAGTATCTTATAAGGAACTGGGACTCGTAAATACAAGGGAGATGTTCAAAAAGGCAATGGCCGGGAAATACGCTGTCCCTGCCTATAATTTCAACAATATGGAGCAGCTCCAGGCCATAATCACGGCGTGCATAGAGACGGACTCGCCTGTGATCCTGCAGGTCTCTTCAGGCGCCAGGAAATACGCCAATCAGATATTACTGCGTCACATGGCAATGGG
>JABMRA010000031.1 GCA_013202925.1 Candidatus Omnitrophota bacterium
AACAGAAGACGCTACTTGCCAAGCATGCAGGTACAGCAAGATTTACATACAATTGGGGTCTGGGTCGTAGAATAGATGAGTATAAACGCACAGGAAAATCAAGCAATTGGATGGTGTCCCTTCATTAAGTAAGTGCGCCTTTCTTAATATCATCCAAGTAGTCGATGATTTCGGCTACTTTTCCCTCTAATATAATCTCCAAAGGAGAAATACCATTATAATCAGGGTTTGGGGCTTTAAGCCACACCAGCGCATCTTTCTTGCTTCCAGTCATCTCTTCCAACATATTGTAAATATACGCAATCTTTCTTAGGGCATATTGAATTTTTTTGGAATGAGGATTTTTCTCCAACGATCTTGGAGTTATACCACTAGCATACGCAAGATCTTTCACCTTTACATCCAAAGTTTCTCTAAGACTCTTATAATCAATAAACCCCTTTTTATCATATAGCTCAAAATCTACATGACGAAACAATCTTTCTTCTAGTACAGGATTCATCATTCTCGCCTCCATTTAAAGTATACATTGGTTCGCTTGTTTTGTCAAGTTATATTCGCAAAAAAGTTCCCTAATTATTCGTTTATTTATACACACATAGCGCAAAGGGCAGAGCAGTAGGGGAGGTTTCAACCTCCCCTACTGCTTACCGTAACAATCAAAAACTTGCACCACTGGTGCAAGAAATTAGCCGTTGTAAGGCAGATGGCTTTTTCTGGTGGACTACAGTTTGCCTCGATAAGCCTCTAAAAATTGCGTTGGTGATAGTACAGGGATATTTTGTTGTTTCTTTGTTGGGTAATGCCTTAGATTCCCCGTCACCAAACATCGAGCTTTTCCTGCAAGAGCAACCTCTAAAAAAGGCTCATCATTTGGATCGGGTAACGCCTTAGCAAGCGGCTTTGATGCAACCAGATGGCCACAGGCTTTTATCTGATCGAATAAGGCATCAACATGATCTTGGTCAAAATGGAATTTTGGACGGAGCAGGACATTTTGATATTCGGAGAGAATGCGCGCATCATAGCAAAGCTCTAATGTCCCAGAGGATGTCATCCGTACAATGTCACCTGGCGCACCAAAAGGACGAAGCAATCCAGAGACAAGAACATTGGTATCAAGCATTATTTTCATTTACGTCTCTCTCTTACAGCAGAAACTTCAGCGTTAATCTCATCCAGGGAAAGTTTATCAGTACCTGTTTCCATGGACCGCTTTTGCATAGAAGCTGCTGCATTTTCTGCTCGAATACGTCTCATCATAGCGAGGGACTTTTCTAGCACCCTTTCAGAAGTTAAAGTAACAATAGCAAAAGGCTTTCCATTTGAAGTAAGCACTATGTCTTTCTCTTCCAAAAGGGACCGTCGAATTTGAGCCGGCTTATTACGTAAGTCTCTTACAGTTACAAATCGCATATAAAACCTCCTTTCCTTCTGTCACCATATAGTATATACGATTGTCACTCATTTGCCAACGCCAAAAAGTGATTACTCCATGCCTTCCAATATGCCTACTACATATTCATATGTCTTTTTGGGATTGTCTGTGTTTTTCCGCTTTATTATATTAAAGGCCTTCTTCATCTTCTCTCTGCCATATTGCCGTCCAGCTAACAGTTCCTCCTATCAGGCCTGTAAGGGACTTACACCCTCAAGTAAGTGCGCCCTGCCGGGCGCACGATAAAAAATACCCTGATCAGCATTGCCAATCAGGGTTAGTCTTATCTCTCCATCTGGAATTAGAGAGATTTAAGAGGTCCTTCAGCGGCTAAACTCCTCGCTATTCGCTCGGATTTCTTAACGCCGCTTCAGGATCAAACTCGCCTTCGGCGAGTTTGGCTGGAGGAGATGGATTCGAACCATCACAACAGGTTCCAGAGACCTGTGTCCTACCATTAGACGATCCTCCAAAATGCTTTACATTTTAGTCAATGACAAAACTGACCCTTGCACCCGACACTGGTCAGTTCCCGGCGAACTCACGTTAGGGTTTTACAAATCACTTCGAATCTCAATGGCTCACCAACTCTACAAATTACTAAAGAGAAAGAGCCGGAAAGTGTAAACTTTATTCCGGCTGTGTCCTTCCAAGCTTTATTTCATTGTCAATATACAACTTGAGGCGTTTCTTGTCTTTTGGGTCGACCTCGCTAAACTCGACCCCTACCTCGAATGTCTTTGCGTGCTCCTCGCCTATCTTCCTGATCCAGGCGATCTTGCCTTTTGCAAATATAGGCAATGAATCAAACGGGGTCTGGATCTGTATGTCAAGCCTTATCCCTTTTGCCAGTCGCTCATATACGATAAAACAGACGCCGCTCTCGCTTATATCCTTGCCGATTATCTGATCGCTGGTATACGGTTCATCGAGCGTCTTGTATTGCACTACTATAGGCCACTCGATCCTTACAAATCTTCTCTTTTCTTCCATAATATTCTACTTTTTTATAACCTGCTCCAGCCTTTTAATGGTCTTTTCCTTGCCCAAAAGGGCCAGGACCTCGAATATACCTGCCGATACGCTCTTTCCTGTGACAGCCACCCTTAGTGGATGTATCAGATCCGCCCCTTTTAAACCCAACTCCTTTAAAAGGTCCCGTAATTCAATCTCGATATTCTCGACCGTAAAATCCTTTATTTTTTCCATGCGTTCTTTTGCTAATCTCAGTATACCCAAAACATTTCCTTTTTTCAAAAATTTTTCTACTGCATCTTCCCTGTAATGCACATCTTCTGATGTGAACACATCAAGCTCTTCCCGGAATTCCACAAGCGTCTTTACCCTGCCCCGGTAAAGCTCGGCAACCTTTCTGAGCCATCCTGCATCATGGTCGCCTTTAATAAACGGGGTAACCGCCTTTATGAACCCGTCCAGGTCCAGCTTTCTTATATGCTCGCCATTGAGCCACCGCAGCTTATCCTCGTTAAACTCAGCTCCTCTTTTATTGACCCGCTTGAGGCTGAATTTCTTTATTATCTCCTGCGTGTCCATGAATTCCCTGTCGTTCCCAGGCGACCATCCTAAAAGCGAAAGATAATTGACCATTGCCTGGGGGAGATACCCCTTTTCCTTGTATTCCGATATAGATACCGCGCCAAATCTCTTTGAAAGAGGGGCCTTGTCAGGTCCGAGTATCAAAGGGATGTGGGCAAATTTTGGGGGTTTTGCGTCCAGCGCCGTGTATAATGCGACCTGTTTATTCGTATTTGATATATGGTCATCGCCTCTTATAACATGCGATATCTTCATTTCGATGTCGTCGACCACGCATGCAAAATTATAAGCAGGCGACCTGTCGGATTTTATCAAAACAAGCTCGCCTATAAGGGCATTGTCTACTTCGATTTCTCCGTGAATAAGGTCATATATCTTTACCCTTTCAGCCGGCACCTTAAATATAACTGCCTCGCCGTCTTTATGCGCGAGGCCTTTTTGGATCAACTTATCTGCGCAGGAAAGATACAGCTCTGACCGCTTACTCTGAAAATAAGGCTCTCCATCCCAATCTAAACCAAGCCACTTTAGGCTGGAAATGATCTCCTCCAAATGGACATCACTTGAACGCTTTTTATCCGTATCTTCTATTCTCAGGATAAATTTGCCGGACTGCGCCCTTGCGTACAGCCAGTTGAAAAGCGCTGTCCTTACGCTTCCTATATGTAAACTGCCGGTCGGACTTGGTGCAAATCTAACGCGAACCATATTCATGCCCCTGTCTTATTGCCTTTTCATTTATGGATATCATATTTTGACGAGCCGCTGGAATAACATCCTTCAGTGAATCTATCAATAACGGGACTGGTAGGATGTTTCTCCTTGATAAAAGCGCACCAAGCATGATCATGTTGCCAACACGCGGGTTTCCCAATTTTGAAGCCATGTCTGTAGCTGGGATCCCCAGGACATCTATGTCCCTGCGCCCTGTACCATTTTCTATCAGGGATGTATTTATAATAAGTACCCCGTTTTTCTTGACCCTGGATTCAAATTTCTCAAAAGAAGGCTTATTCATAACTATGCAAATACTAGGGTCTTTCACCACAGGAGAGGCGATCGGTGTATCTGAAATAACCACCATTGAATGGGCAGTGCCTCCTCTTACCTCTGCGCCATAAGAAGGCATCCAGCTGACAAACCAGCCCTTTTTCATCGCAGCATAGGACAGGGCCTTCCCCATCAACATTATACCCTGTCCGCCAAATCCTGCAAAAACAATATCTTCTCTCATGATTTAAAAACACCTAATGGGTAATACTTTACCATGTCCCCCGCTACCCATTTAATGGAATCGCGAGGCGAAAGGCCTAAATAGGTAGGGCACTGGGAAAGCACCTCGACAATAGAAAAACCTACTCCATTGATCTGATTCTGGAACGCCTTCTTTATTGCCTTTTTTGCCTTTAAGATATTTTGCGGGGCGTGGACCGAAACCCTTTCTGCATACGATACCCCTGGCAGGATTGACAATAGCTCGCATACCTTGAGCGGAAAACCGTCTCTTTTCTGGTCCCGGCCAAAAGGCGTAGTGCTTGTTTTCTGCTTCAACATCGTCGTAGGCGCCATCTGCCCGCCTGTCATCCCATAGACCGCATTATTAACGAATATAATGGTTATATTCTCTCCCCTATTTGCTGCATGGATTATCTCTGCAGTGCCTATTGCTGCAAGATCCCCGTCACCCTGATATCCAAAAACTATTGTTTCCGGACTCACCCTCTTTATGCCTGTGGCAACTGCTGGTACGCGGCCATGAGCAGCCTCTGTTACATCAAAATCCCAGTAATCATAAGCTATCACTGCGCAGCCGACAGGAGCTATCCCCACCACCTTTTCTCTTATACCCAATTCATCGATTACTTCACAAATGATCCGGTGCACTACGCCGTGGCCGCACCCAGAGCAATAATGGGTCTGCGCGTCTTTCATGCTTTTTGGTCTTGAGAATGTCTTATCCATATCTTATCCAAGCATTAGTTTGCTGATTATCTCGTCCTCTGTGGGCACGCCTCCGCCAGAGCGGCCGTAAAAATGGACCGGTTTCCTGCAATCTATGCTGAGCTTGACATCCTCCACCATCTGACCGCAGCTCATCTCTACTACAAAAAATGCATCGACCGTATCAGCCAATTTCCTTAATTGCGTTTCCGGAAACGGCCACAAGGTTACTGGCCTGAGGAGGCCCACCTTTTTCCCGTCCCTGCGGAGCCTTTCAACAATATTTCTGCAGATCCTGCTTGTAGTACCATAGGCCACCAGCATAATTTTGGCGTCATCCCCATATAAGATCTCGCACTTCACTTCTTTGTCTTTAATCTCTGCGTATTTTTTTTGCAGCTTCTCGTTTAATCTCTCCAGCGCCCCTTCTTCCAGCAAAAGCGAACGTATAATCCTCGGGCTTCTGCCTTTACAGCCATCCAAAACCCAGCCTTTCCTGACTTCTGTCTTCTGACTTCTGACTTCTGTCT
>JABMRA010000032.1 GCA_013202925.1 Candidatus Omnitrophota bacterium
CCCTGGACGTTTTATGGCGAATTTTAAATTAGTCAGCGCGTTTAAGCCGCAGGGGGACCAGCCGCAGGCAATTGAAAAGATCGTGGGCCATCTGGAGAAGCTGCCTGGCAGGTTCCAGACGCTTCTCGGCGTAACAGGGAGCGGCAAGACATTTACAATGGCCAATGTGATCGAGCGGATCCAGCGGCCGACCCTCGTCATTTCGCACAACAAGACACTCGCCGCGCAGCTCTACAGCGAATTCAAGGAATTTTTTCCGCACAATGCCGTGGAATATTTTGTGAGTTACTACGATTATTACCAGCCAGAGGCATATGTGCCGCATACAGATACCTATATAGAAAAAGACGCGTCTATCAATGACAACATCGACCGGCTCCGGCTTTCGGCCACGAGCGCGCTCATGTCCAGGCGTGACGTGATTATTGTGGCCAGCGTCTCGTGTATATACGGCCTGGGATCGCCCAGCGACTACCAGGGGCTGCTGCTATTTTTGGAAAAAGGCCAGAAGGTGAAGAGGGGTGACCTGTTGGCGCGGCTGGTAAACATCCATTACTCGCGGAACGACATTGATTTCAAGCGCGGTTGTTTCAGGGTCAGGGGCGAGATCATCGAGATATTCCCGGCGTACAAAGAGACCGCGTTCAGGGTGGATTTTTTTGGAGATGAGATACAGAGGATATCAGAGGTCGACCCTCTGAATGGCGAGGTGCTTGAAGACGTGGACAAGGTGGCGATCTATCCGGCCAAGCATTTTGTTACGACCGAGGACAAGATAGAAAAGGCGATCGCGTCTATATGGGCAGAATTGAACGAGAGGGTCAAGGAATTGAAGGGCCAGAATAAGCTGCTCGAGGCGCAGCGACTCGGCTCCAGGACCAGCTATGACATCGAGATGCTCAGGGAAATGGGTTTCTGCAACGGCATTGAAAATTATTCAAGGCTTTTGAGCGGCCGGCCGCCTGGCTCAAGGCCGTATTGCCTGCTGGATTACTTTCCGGAGGATTTTTTTACGATCATCGACGAGTCGCATGTGACCCTGCCGCAGCTGCGGGGCATGTACAATGGCGACCGCGCC
The DNA here is from genome assembly GCA_013202925.1 of Candidatus Omnitrophota bacterium. Taxonomy (GTDB): domain Bacteria; phylum Omnitrophota; class Gorgyraeia; order Gorgyraeales; family Gorgyraeaceae; genus JABMRA01. The sequence goes on from JABMRA010000032.1 coordinate 1,079, forward strand.
CGCAAACAGACGCTGGTTGATTACGGGTTCCGGCTTCCGTCGGCATTGGACAACAGGCCCTTGAATTTCGACGAGTTTATGGAGATCGTGCACGAGGTGACCTTTGTCTCTGCAACTCCGTCGGATTATGAATTGGAAAAATCCAGCCAGGTCGTTGAGCAGCTTATAAGGCCGACCGGCCTCATTGATCCGGAGATAATCTTGAAATCAACAGACGGGCAGATAGACGACATTGCGGAAAATATCAGGGCCAGGGCGCGTAAAGGCCAGAGGGTACTGATTACGACGCTGACCAAGAGGATGGCCGAGGACCTTGCGGCATATCTAAGGGATTTGAAACTGCGGGTCAGGTACTTGCATTCCGAGATCGGCGCGATCGAGCGCTCGGAGATATTGCGGGATTTGAGAAAGCGCGAATTCGACTGTCTCGTGGGGATAAATCTTTTGCGCGAAGGCCTGGACCTGCCAGAGGTGTCGCTCGTGGCTATCCTGGATGCGGACAAAGAGGGATTTTTGCGGTCGCAGACGTCTCTGATCCAGGTCGCCGGAAGGGCGGCGCGCAACGTCGACGGCCAGGTGATAATGTATGCGGACACAATAACGCGCTCCATGAAGAAGGCGATCGAGGAGACGAATAGGCGCAGGAAGAAACAGCAGGAGTTCAACAAGACCCACAATATAACCCCAAAGACAGTCGAGAAGGCGATTCGCGACGGCATAGAGGTTGTTAGAAAGGCAAAGGATGTCGTGGTTGACGCGGCTGGCCAGAGCGAGGATCAGTACGAGACAGACACGCTGATCGCGGAACTGCAGAGCGAGATGAAACTTTGCGCAAGGAACCTGCAATTTGAACGCGCCGCAGAACTGCGGGACAAAATCCGCGAGATTCAAACTTGAAGCGGGGTGTGGGGATGGGACGCGATGGACGATAAGATTTTGAATTTTTTCAAGAAGCGCAGGGATGGCCATGTCTCAGGGGAAGAGCTGAGCGATGCGCTTGGCGTGTCCCGCACTGCTATATGGAAGCACATTGAAAAGCTTCGCGAGGAAGGGTATGATATTGCGGCCTCGCCCCACCTGGGGTACAGGCTGGTGTCTGTGCCTGACCGGCTGACAGAGATCGAACTAAAATGGCAGCTCGGCACGGAGCTCATTGGGAAAAAGATATTTTCTTACAGGGAGATAGGGTCTACCAACGACGCGGCGTATAAATTGGCTGAGTCAGGGGAGGCCGAGGGCGCGGTCGTAGTGGCGGAGTATCAGACAAAAGGCCGCGGCAGGTTAGGGAGGAAGTGGGTTTCGCCAAGAGGCAAGGGCGCGTATTTCTCAGTAATATTAAGGCCGGATATTTTGCCGCGCGAACTTTCTATCATTACGCTTGTCTCGTCTCTTTCAGTGGCGAGGACGATACGGGAGGCGGTCGACCTCGCGGCGTTTATCAAATGGCCGAACGATATTTTGGTAAATCAAAAAAAGGTGTGCGGTATATTGACGGAATTGAGCGGCGAGACAGATAAGATCAATTTTGTCATCGCAGGCGTGGGCGTAAACATAAACACAAAGAAGGAGCTTTTGCCTGAAGGCGCCACGTCTCTTGCTGCGGAAAAAGGCAAAGAGATATCAAGGGTGGATTTCGTGAGGGCGCTTCTGAAAAACCTGGATAGGTATTATAAGATTTTCAATAGCGGGAAGCTCGACGGCATTATAAAGGAATACAAAAAACTTTCGGCAGTCCTTGACAGGCAGGTCCAAATAAATTATCATAATCAGCTTATGAGCGGGCATGCCGTGGATATAGATAAAGAAGGCGCGCTTATATTGAGGATGGATTCCGGATTCTGCGAGAGGGTGCTGGCAGGCGACATAGTGATGCTGCGGTAAAAATGCGCAGGAGGGGTTTGGGTGAGATGCTTTTAGCAGTTGACATAGGGAACACGAGTATAAATAACGGGATCTTTGAGGGCGGAGGCGGGCGACTAAGACAGACGTTTCGGATCTCTGCTTATGCCCGAGATCTGAAGCAGCAGTATGCCAGGAAGCTGCGGCCGTATTTGAATAAAATAGAATGCGCAATGGTCGTAAGCGTTGCGCCGCGCGCGTTGAGGCAGGTAGAAGGCGCGCTCAGAAAGATTTTGCCGGGGGATATTTTAGTAGTGGGCAGGGACATGGACACCGGAGTTAAAAATAGATACAAGGATCCAAGGCAGGTGGGGCAGGACCGGCTTGTCAATGCAAGGGCTGCGTATGAGATGTATGGCGGGCCGTGCGTTGTTGTTGATTTCGGCACTGCAATAACAATCGACGTTATAAACAGGAACAGGGAATATCTGGGCGGCGTGATCGCGCCCGGGGTCGAGATCTCGCTCGAGGCCCTGTCGAGGCGCGCAGCGCTCCTGCCAAGGGTGAATATAAAGAGGCCGGCCGGGATTTTAGGAAAAGAGACGCGCCAGAGCATGATAAGCGGCGCGGTCTATGGTTTTAGTTCGCTGTGCGACGGCATTGTTAAAAAATTAAAGAAGATGTATTGCAGGCAGGCCAAGGTAGTGGCAACAGGAGGCCTTTCGCGTTTGATCGGGCCCTATTGCGAAACTGTCAGCCGCATAGACCCTGAGCTGACGCTCAAAGGGTTGAATCTGATATTTTCCGGGCGGGATTGAGGGAGACGAGATGCATAAGATTCTTTTAAATGAAAAAATCGCGCCGCAGATATTCAGGATGGAAGTAGAGGCGCCGGTCGTGGCCAAAAAGGCACGGGCAGGCCAGTTTGTAATGGTAAGGATCGATGAGCAGGGTGAACGCGTACCGCTTACCATAGCTGATCATGACGGGAGAAAGATCGTCATGGTCTATCAGGTTGTAGGCGTTACCACGCATAGGTTGGCCGAGAAGAAGAAGGGCGAGGGCTTGCTGGACGTGGCGGGGCCGTTGGGACATAGCACTGAGGCGGGGAGAATAGGGACTGTGTGTTGCGTGGGCGGCGGAGTAGGCATTGCAGAATTATATCCAGTGGCAAAGGCGTACAAGGCCGCGGGAAATAAAGTGATTGTTATTGTGGGTGCAAGGACAAATGAACTCATGATATTCAAAAAGGAATTAAAAGGCGTTTGCGATGAGATGTTTGTGGCCACGGATGACGGGTCTGACGGTAAAAAAGGTTTTGTTTCAGACGTGTTAAGGGGGATTTTGGATTCCGGCGAAAAAATAGACCTGGTGTATGCTGTCGGCCCTGCAATAATGATGAAGGTCGTGGCTGATCTGACAAGGCCGAGCAGGATCAAGACACTGGCTTCACTGAATACAGTGCTTGTGGACGGCACTGGCATGTGCGGTTCGTGCAGGGTAGAGGTCGGGGGCGAGACAAAATTTGCCTGCGTGGACGGCCCTGAATTCGACGCGCATAAGGTGAATTTTAGTGAGATGATGGCGAGGCAGGGGCTTTTTGTTGAACAGGAAAAACATGCCTGCAGGATAAGAGGTATTTTGCAATGACCCATTCGACAGGTGGTTCGACAGGCTCACCACTCTTTATGAACCATCCCGAGCAGAGTCGAGGGGCTCAGGGTTATCCTGTGCTTCGACGGGCTCAGCATGGTTCG
>JABMRA010000033.1 GCA_013202925.1 Candidatus Omnitrophota bacterium
CTATCCAATTGAGCTATAGGCGCTTTTCGTCCGCAAAACTATAGTACTTATTATCTCCTATTATTACATGATCCAACACGTTCAGCTGCAGTATATCGCCTGCCTTTTTCAGATTTTCGGTAAACAAAACATCCTCTTCGCTCGGCTCAGGATCGCCGGAAGGATGATTGTGTACCGCGATAATGCTTACTGCAAAATTCTGAAGGGCCTTTAACGCTATCTCCCTGATCTGGGGTTCTGCATGGTCAACAGACCCCTCTTCTATCTCAAGGATATCTATTATGCGATTTTTACCATCCAGAAGCAGTATCTGAAAAACCTCCTTCTTGATATCCCTTAACCTGGGCATCAATAAATCCGCTACTTCTTTAGGCGAACTAACTGCTGAGGACGTGATCTTTTCCTCGCACATCAGGCGCCTGCCTATCTCAAAGGCTGATCGGAGCCGGGCGATCTTCGCATCGCCTATACCCTTGAACCTCCTTAGCTCCTGCACATCAGTATGACTCATATTGCGAAATGTCTTAAAATGCGATATTACCTGTCTGCCCAGATCCACTGCGTTTAGGCCTTCTGAGCCATTCTGCAGCAAAATACCCAAAAGCTCAGCGCTAGACAGGGTGTGTTCTCCGTACTTAAAGAGCCTCTCCCTGGGCCTTTCGTTCTTGGGCCATTTTTTTATACATGTCCCATATATATGCTTACTATTTGACATAGATATGCTAGCGGGGCCTGTTTTTATTTCTAAAACGATCTATCAGTTTTCTTATATCTGTATCAGCTGATTTTGCAACCTGGGTACAAATAAAAATCAACACGCAAAACTGCCAGCAGTCTTCAGGACCGACTATCAAACCGGAATGCACATCTTCGCGACGCTGCAACATGTCAGAATAATACGCGATCGCCTTTTCAATATGGCCGTTGTAAATACTGAGAGATTGGGTTTTATTATCGTACTTCATGGAGGGAAACGCCACGCCTCTTACAAGGAGAAAATTTGTAACCATATCCTGGCCAAAACCAAATTCTTTCTCAAAATCAAAACCTTCAAATTGCGGAAGATTGGAAGGAAGGATTATGCCCGGTTTTCCGACCATGATCTCGCCCTTTCTCACAACCGTATCGCCGACGTTTACAACGGCTTCTGACAGGCATATATAAGGCAGGCTGGTGTCAGAGAAGGTCTGGAGGTCTTGGACGCGCGAACGCACGACCTTTGTGTTCTTTAATGCCTTTTCCCAGTTATCTTGAATATTCATGTGGTCAAATTATTTTTTCGATAAAATTGCCAACAAAAAAGAGGTATTGGCTAAAATCAAATAGGTAATGAGTCTTATTGCCCTTCCCCCGACTGTAATCGAAAGTGGTGTTACCCTTAAAACCAACGCCACCAACAGCAAGGCAAACCCAACAACTACGAATAACTTGGACAGATTTTTCATACCGTCCTCCTTTTTAAGATGCTCTACATTTTTAACAATGTAAAACATCTGACCTATTATTGCCTTTTCCTTACAAGGAGACGGGCTATCTTCTCTTCGACCTTTGGATGAAGAAGCACTATCAAAAGCCCGCCTATAATGTTCCCGATCGTAACAGGAATCAGGTTATTGAACATGGTAAAAAAATTAGCCGCGAATTCGCCCTTTACCATAAGCCCTGCCGGCAGGAAATACATATTGGCCACAGAATGCTCGTACCCTGAAACGACAAAGATCATGATAGGAAAATAGATCCCGAATATCTTACCCGTAACTGTCCTGGACGCGATGCACATGATCACAGCCAGACACACGAGCATATTGCACAGGATACCACGGCACAACGCCTCTGTAAAACTCAACTGCAGTTTTGCCTCAGCGATATTGACTGCCATGGCCCCTGTTGATGTTAAATCTCCAAGATGAACCAAAAGCCCCGAGCGAAACACAAGCCAGGCAATAAACGCTGCGCCCAGAAAATTCCCAAAATAAACAACGAACAGGTTGCGCAAGACCCTGGCAAAGGAATATCTCCGATAGATGAGTCCTATAGTCATTAGGATGTTGCCTGTAAAAAGCTCTGATCCGGGGATGAGCACCAGCATGAGCCCTACGCTAAAGACAGTGCCCGCAAGAAACCTTGCCAGGCCAGGATCCAGCGTGCCGCCGCTCAAGACCGCTGTAGCCGCATTGGCGCCAAAGGCAATGTATATCCCTGCCAGGACCCCGAAGATGAACAATTCAAAGATCGTCGCATTGGCCTTTTTCTCTCCGATACTGGCCATTGTCTTCGAAATCTCTAATGGGCTAAGAAAAAGGTTATCCATCTTTATCTCCGTATTGGGGCCATTACCCTATAGGCGGCCCGTCTAAAACAAGTAATCTTATTATCTATATATAACAGCATAAAGTCAATCCAAAAAGGATGATCTAAAAAACAATGCCCTAATTTTAAGTTAAAAATAGGGCTGAGAATCTCAGAAACAAAATCCGCTCAACTGGTTATAAAGAAAAAATAAAGGACTGACATCTTGAGAAGACCTCTTCAACGCTGATCGAATCAAACCGGCCGCTTACAACTTTACAGGCGGGATCAAGAAAGATTTCCTCCCCTTTCTTGTTCTGAAGAAGTATGCTGTTTTGACCCAATGGGCGCCAGCGTTGAGGATTAATCCCTGGCTGCGAACGCAGAAAAAGAGAAATAACAGGGGTCCCAACCGCCGCTCCCACATGAACAGGTCCGGAATCATTCGAAATAAACAGCCGACACCTCTTTAAAATACTCGTAAGCTGTGAGAGCGAAGTCTGGCCTGTCAAATCGATCACTCCGCGCCCAGCTTGCGCTATTATCTTGCCGGCTGCTGGCTGCACATCTTTTTCGCCAACAACAATGATCGGCACCTTATACTGTCTAATGATCCGGGATGCCAGATCCGCGTAAGAATCTATCGGCCAAAACCTGGTGGGACAACTTGCGCTGGGATGAAGGGCAATAACAGGTCTATCAACAAGTTTATGATCTATAAAAAACCGTTCTGCCCAGGCCTCAGCGTCTTCATGCAGAGCCACTTGAAGTCCCAAGTCCCCGCCTTTTACGCCAATGGCTTTCAACAGATCCATGCAATATTCGGCTTCGTGCTTCGTTCCTAAATGACGCTCATCAACGATGGGCTGGGTTAAAAGAAAACCAAATTTATTATTCTTGTATCCAAGCCTACGGGGAATACCGGCCAAGAAACATGCCATATTGGTACGTTTTTTTGTGTGATAGATTATGGCGACATCGAACTTCTTCCTTCTTAATGCCGCGATGTGCCGAAAATAACCCCCCCAGCCAGCAGCTCTATCTTCAAGAATTACCTCGTCAACAAAAGGCAAGCCTTCTACGAGATCCTTTGTCGATTGATCTACCCACAACGAAATCCTTGCCAACGGAAACGTCTGATCTAGCGCGCGGATAGCGGGTATGGTTAAAACCACATCGCCCATACGATCGCTACGGACTATAAGAATATTCTTAACAGGGCGCATATTAATGCCTTTACAAATTTTTATTAAGTCTAAATGATGATTGGGGTCCCTCTCGTATGAGCCGAGGAGGAACCTCTCGCTATATATTAGGCATGTATTATAAGGCTGAATATGGCAGTTATCAAGAAAATTCTGGATTCAGAGAGGACATTGACGATAAAACTTTATAGCTTATAAGTTTTTAACTCCAGGGATGCTAACTTGGTAGAGTTATTCGTTAAAGGTTCGAGCAAATTATTCTCATAGTTCCATTTTCTCATGTCTTTCTGATAGCTCTTTAGTTTTATACCCGCTGGCCAATTACTTGGTATATCCCTATCAAAGAAAGCCGCAGAACCAATTACAGAACACTGCCATTTCTGAGCTGAATTAGCCATGGTCCTAGCAAAATAAGAAGGACTCGACCCTCCACCTTTCTTATTGAACCCATGAATTAAATCTACAACCACATCAACTCTTGGTTGCGGTTGTTCTAAGTTTAAGGCAGTTATTCCTTTAATATCATTACACACAGCAATATAAATTCTTTTAGTTTTTAAGGTAAAAACTCTCTCGTAGCCTTCTTCTCGGGCAAGATAATCTGTAGCTTTTATCATCCCTGCTTTAGTATCCCAATCAGTAGGGAAGTATTTTCTCCCCATGGCCTTTATCCCTTTTTTTGACAACAAGATACCAAGTTGATGCCGGCCATCATAGCTATCAATTCCTAAACATACACATGTATCTATCTTTATCATTCCTTGTACCCCAGAGATTAAATCTTTTTTTTCTTTTTCATCGTGAAACTTCAAGAAACCTGCTGGGAATATAAGAACGTCCGGAGCCTGGGAAGATTCTTCTACCGCTTGCAAAATGGCTGCTAGCGATTCGATCCTAGAACTCGCTGAATGATTACCCTCTGCATGATAGAGAATACTTGTGACCAGGATTCTATTGTCCATGGATAATCACTTTGTTAAGCATTTCTAAGCTAGCGTTATTCTCGAGAGCCAAGTCGCACCACTGACCTGCCCCTATAAGTTATCCTTTAACATTAGCTACTGGTATATCGCCTAAAATAATACTTGGCTTGATACCTTTTTCAGTAAGTATTATTTTAGCATTATGTTGAAGTGACGCCTGAGTAACCTCTAATTCTTTTAACTTCACAGCATTACCTTTAAAAAACTTCTCAGAAGCGACATTGATAAGCTCTATTGCTTTCGCTCTACCTTCAGCCATCTTTATTTCAGATTGCCTGAAGCCGTCTGCCTTTTCAATAGCGGCGAGTTTATCTTGTTCTGCAGCTTCAAATCTACCAGTTGCCTCTAACTTAGCAGCTCTACGAGTCTGTTCAGCTGTCTTCTGTAAGTGCATAGCTGTCTTAATGTCGGCAGGTGGGTCAATCTCTTTAATCTCTACCTTATCAACTTTTATTCCCCATTCGTCTGTAATGGCGTCCAATTCTTTCTGAAGATTTGCAGATATGGTAGCTCTTGCAATTAAACTTTCATCTAAAGTCAATGAACCAAACTCCTGCCTCAAGTTAGTCTGTGCTAATTGCTGTATTGCTTTTTTCCAATTATCAATGTTGTAGTAGGTTTTTTTAATAGCTTCTTCAGTAGCATACGGTCTTGCCCAAACAATACCGTCTACTTGGATTTCTACATTGTCCTTTGTGATTACTGGTTGTGCTGGTATATCCAGAGTATGTGCCCTGATGTCCCTACTTTTCGTTGCTTCAATAATAGGGATAATGAAATTAAACCCTGGTTCAAGATACCTATTATATTTTCCGAAGCTTTCTACGATTGCTCGTCTTTCCTGTGGTACTATCCTAATACCAAAGATAAATACTAACACTATTATGGTTAATATTACCCCTAACATACTGCACCTCCTTTTAAGTTATTATTCAACTAACTTACCTTCTTTAACTCTCTCGCCGTCACTCCAGAGCCTTCTATGCTTGGCATACACAAAAACAATAGAGGCTATTAAATACCTGCAATATGTGTCCAGATAACAGTTGTTTTTCTTGCAGCCTTATCTCAGTCGCTTCCCTTTGCTTTAGCTTTAAGACTCCCTATATTTTACACCCCAAAGGTAGAGCGTTCAAGGAGTAAATAAACGAACGTTTATTTACTTTCCATTTTCTACGCATGAAAACCCTTTACAATCAGGGAGGATTATTTGGTGGCTTTCTATCTTAGTTGGGTCACGCTATTTGATCTATTTTTTCTCGATTCCCGCAGTCAAAAATACCTCTCCATTTGACTTGCTATCTCTCAAACTGTATGGCTATATGTGATGAAGGCAGAAGGAGGTATAATCATGGCAGAAACCACACTTTCTCAGGTAATGGAACTTAAAGAGAAATCTCTAGATGAACTTAAGGCTAAATACGAGGAGCTATTCCCTAGCCAGAAAGCACCGTCTAACAACAAGGTATATTTATGGCGCAGGATTGCCTATAAACTCCAAGAAATAGAACACAGCGGGCTTTCTGCCGAAGCGCAGGGCAAAATTGAGGAGTTTATCCAAAAATACGACCCGGTTAATAACAAATCTTTGAGGCCAACAACTGATACAGGCTGTTATGCGACAATTATAATTACCGGTGACGACAATTATTCTTTCCGATTAATTGCAAACCATTGTACACTGTTTACGTCTAACTAAAGGAGGCGTAAATGGTGACAGATCAACAGGTAAGGAGATTGTTTATGTTTAAG
>JABMRA010000034.1 GCA_013202925.1 Candidatus Omnitrophota bacterium
ATTGATCCTACCCACAATAATCGCAAATCTTTCTTCACTTGTTATCTCTTGCATATCCCGCCTCCTTCAATGAGTACACAATTTACAGAACGAAGTGAATGTAAATTGCTGTGCGAATTTAACCCTTGACATAAAAAATGTCAAGGGTTAAGCTCGGACAAATAAGTTACGTCGCTTCGCTCCGTAACTTATGTCCTCGCTTAAAAAGCAAAAACGTGTAGCCCTAAAAAATTCTGGCTACACGTTGTAAAAAATCCCTTTCCATTAAAACGGCGAGGCCCATGTCCCCCCAGAAGCAGCCTGCCACCTTACGTGCCCGCCAACATATAATATATTCCCGCCATGGGCCTTGTGATTATCTGCATTATCACAGGCTATGGGCTCATCTGAATCTGCTGATTCTGTGAGGCCTGCTTTGTATGAATAATCCCCGGCATCTGCTGTTGAAGGGATATCACTGTTGCTGGATGGGCATTTAAAGACCTCCAGGGAATCGATGTAATCGCCATCTACCAGATCCTGAAGCGTCTTTGGGAATCTTTCCATATTATCCGTGGCATATAAATGCAGCGCAATGCCTATCTGTTTCAAATTATTCATGCAGCTCGTGCGCCTTGCCCTTTCACGGGCCTTGCCAACTGCCGGTAGGAGCATGCCTGCAAGTATGCCTATAATAGCTATTACAACCAAAAGCTCAATAAGGGTAAATCCTCGCTTTTTCATATCCTACTCCTCCCCATGTCTTTCTATTTTAAATACCACAGCTTGTCTATTTTGTCAAGCAAAACCTGCGCTATATATGCCTTGGATTTATTATTTATATATAACCTATGGCCTGTTTTATCGATTATAACTACGCCTAACTTATTGTAGCCAAATGGGTTATGATTTTTTGTCAGCCGGTTGGCCACTATGAGGTCAAGATTTTTCTTTTTCAGCTTTTTAATCGAATTTTTGACCAGGGCCTCTGTTTCCAGGCTAAAACCAACGAACAACTTGCCCTCTTTGAGCCCTGACAACTCTCTGAGCAGATCCTTGTTTGGAAAAAGCTCTAGTGTCAACTTTTTCCCTCTCTTGATCTTTCTTTTTAAAACCCTCCCTGCCCTAAAATCCCCTACCGCAGCGCACATTATAAGACAATCTGCGTTTTTCAGCTCTCTCCTGAGCGCCTTTAGCAAATCATCGGCTGTTTGTATGGAAATAAATTTCCTGACCTTGGGCGGGCTGAGTTTCACGGGGCCGCTTATAAGCGTAACAGCGTGCCTCCTCCTGGAAGCAGCCTCTGCTAATTTATAACCCATGACGCCCGTGGATCTATTAGAAATAAATCTAACAGGATCGATTGGTTCACGCGTTGGACCAGCAGTGATTATTATTTTAATAAACGCTTCACCTCTTTTACTATTACTTCTACATCCTGGATATGGCCCAGGCCTTCTGAGCCGCAGGCGAGTTTTCCTTTGGTGGGACCAGTAAAGTGATAACCGGCCTTCTTCAGCTTGGAGATGTTTTCCTGCACGATCTTGTTCTTATACATGCCTTCGTTCATGGCCGGCGCAAAAAGTACAGGCGCCTTTGTGGCACAGATACTGCAGGTAAGCATGTCGTCGCAGATGCCTGCCGTAACCTTCCCGATTATATTCGCTGTTGCGGGCGCAACGAGCACGAGATCTGCCTTTTCTGCTAAAGATATATGCGCTGCATCCCATCCCTCCGTTAACTTAAATAGATCAGAGGTTACGACTTTATTGCCAGAGATGGACTGAAACAAGACCGGCCTTATGAATTCCTCAGCCTCTTTTGTCAAAACCACTTCTACGGACGCACCAAATCTACGAAGGGCCCTTATGACGTCTAGGGCCTTGTAGCATGCAACGCTGCCTGTAACACCGACTATGATATGTTTGGCTCTCATGTTCTAGCGTATAGCGGGTAGCGTTTAGCATATAGCAAAACTATCCGCTATACGCTCTGCGCTATCCGCTAAATATTATTCTTTAACCTTGTATCTCACCTTGCCCTGGCTTATCTCCTCCAGCGCAATTGTTGAAAACTTCTTTGAATCGGTCTCAATAAGTTTTTTAGCCCCGTTATTCAACTCTATTGCCCGTTTTGCGGCCAGTAGCGTGACCTTGAAAATACTATCTCCGTTCTTAAAAACCCTTTCGCGAGCCACATAAGACATCTATTTCCTCCCTATCCTGCATCTCTCTGCAATAACAATAGAACGTAAATTTTCAATGGCTGATTCCAGCACTTTATTGACGACAACATAATCATATCTCGGAAGGTATGACAGTTCTTTCTTTGCGACCTTCAATCTCTTTGCGATCGCCTTTTTCGAATCGGTCGATCGGCCGACCAGGCGCTCCCTTAGCTTTGCCATGGAGGGAGGCAAAATAAATATATAAACCGTCTTGATCCCGAGCCTCTTTATCTTCATCGCGCCCTGCACGTCTATACTCAGAAGCACGTCCTGGCCTTTGGCAACAAGGTGCTTGACGTATCTTTTAGGGGTGCCGTAGTATTCATTGAAGACCTTGGCCCACTCCAGAAATTCGTTCTTTTTTTTGCGTTTCAAAAATTCCTCTTTTTCTATGAAGATGTAGTCCATGCCGTCCCTCTCTCCGACACGAGGGGACCTTGTGGTCATAGAGATCGAACGGCTCAGTCCTCCCATGGAATCCACTAACCCGCTGCACAGCGTGGTCTTTCCTGAGCCCGAAGGCGCTGAGATTATAAATAATATACCTTTTTTCTTCATTGGTAGCTCATGTTCTAGCGTATAGCGTTTAGCGTTTAGCGTATAGTTTTTCTTATCCGCTATACGCTCTACGCTGCCCGCTATTCTACGTTCTGGACCTGCTCGCGCATCTTCTCTGTCTCGCTCTTTATGTCCACCACGAGCCTGGAGATCTTTACGCTGCCTGTCTTTGAGCCAAGCGTGTTTATCTCCCTCTGCAATTCCTGCAATATAAAATCAAGCCGCCTGCCAGCCTCTTTCGTCGAGGAAAGTGTGTTCCTTAAGGCATCCAGGTGGCTTTTTGCGCGGGTTATCTCTTCTGAGACATCGCTCTGTTTCGCAAATATGGCAAGTTCTGTTTCCAATCTCCTGTCGTCTATATCGTACGCTCGTTTTTTTAAAAGACTCTTTATCCTGGAGTCCAGTTTGTCCTTGTATTCGGAGACGATCTTGGGTACGAGCCTGGATATCTTATCTATAGAGCCTGAAATCGTCTCTATCCTTTGTCTCAGGTCTTTATAAAGGGCCCTGCCCTCTTTTACCCTCATCCTGTTGCAATCCAAAATAGCCTTTTTTATTGCCTGCTCAAGGCTGGGCCAGATCGCACTGGCATCGCGCTCTGGCTGCTCCTGCACGATCACATCCGGGAAAGAAAATATATGCGAGAGTTTTATATCATCCTTTAACCTGAACCGCTTTTTTATCCTGGTAAGCATCTTGTAGTATCTTGCTATTGCTTCATCGTCAAGCCTTATGGAATCAATTGCCTTCTCGCTCTTGCGGTGCAACAGAGACACATTCACCTTGCCGCGTCTTATATATTTATGCGTATAGTTCTTTATCTTGTCTTCCAGCGCAGAGAGGCTGTTTGGCATCCTCGAAGATACATCAAAGTACCTGTGGTTCACCGTGCGTATCTCGACGAGGAATCTGCCGAATCGCCCTTTTGACTCGCCCTTTCCAAACCCTGTCATGCTCTTTATCACAAGTTAACTCCTCACAATAAATTATGACCAGACACGTTTTTCATGCTTATCGACTATTGTTTTCTTCGTCGGGTACAGTTCCACTATTATCTCATCCGGATCAAACCAGAGCTTTATCTCGCGTTCTGCCTCTTCTGTATCCGTAGAGGCGTGGAGCACGTTTTCATAAATGCCGCTTGTCGTAATCCTGCCAAAAGAACCCCTGATGCTGGTTGACTCTGCCTCTTCTGGATTCGTAGAGCCGGCAAGTTCTCTGACTTTTTCAATAGCATCCTTGCCCCAGTAGACCATGGCCATGACCTTGCGCCTATCATGTAGTTCTCCCTGAATATATTTTATGAGTTCTTTAAAAAATGGCTTGTCCTTCATGTGTTTATAGTGCTCTTCGGCAAGTTCTTTTGTTACCCTAACCATTTTAGCGGCAACGATTTCCAGCTTTGTCTCCGATAGCCTGGCAAGTATGTTTCCAGTGAGGGACTTTTTAAGCCCGTCGGGTTTAATAAGGACTAATGCTTGCTGGTTCATGGTAATCTCCTCTGGGGCAATTCGTCTAACTCTTTGCCTTTAAAAGAGTTATGATTCTTTCCAGATCCGTGTCAGAGTAAAATTCTATCTCTATCCTGCCGCCTTTTTTTGCCTTTATTATCCTGACCTTTGTCCCAAAATGATCCTTTAATATCTGCTCTACGGATGCCAGATTAGGGTCTTTCTCTACTGCTATTTTCTTTGAAGTAGCGCCTAACTTTTTTGCGTATCTCTCTGTGTCTCTTACAGATAGGTCATTTTTAACAACTCTGGTGCAAAGCCTGAGCTGCTCGGATTCCTTGCTCAAACCAAGCATTGCCCTGGCATGGCCCATTGAAATTGTTCCACGTGAAACATAATCCCTGATCTTTTGTGGCAGCTTTAAAAGCCTGAGTATATTTGCCACTGTTGCCCTGTCCTTGCCTATGGTATCAGCTATGCTATCCTGGGTCATGTCAAACTCGTCTACAAGCCTTTTATATGCCTTTGCCTGGTCAATTGGGTTAAGGTCTTCCCTCTGCACATTCTCTATTATAGAAAGCTCCAATGAGTCCACATCAGAGGCATCCTTGATAATGGCCGGGACCTCCTTTAAATTAAGCATCTTGGCTGCCCTTAGCCGCCTTTCGCCTGCTATCAGCTCATATGCGCCCTGACTGGCCCTTACCAGCACTGGCTGTATAAAGCCCTTTTCCTTTATTGAAGCAGTGAGGTCTTCCAGGGCCTGCTTATCAAATCCCTCTCTTGGCTGATATTTATTGGCCTTTATCTTGTCTATGGGTATGCTGGCAATGCCCTGCTGTACCTTTGACTCCAAGATATGTCCTCTGTCCTCTGTCCTCTGTCTTCTGTCTTCTGATTTATCCGGTATTAAGGCGCCTAGGCCTCGCCCGAGAACTCTTTTTGACATTCCTTTTCTCCCTCCTCAA
>JABMRA010000035.1 GCA_013202925.1 Candidatus Omnitrophota bacterium
GCCAGCCATTTACTCGAGCACATGCTCTTCAAGGGCACCAAAAAATACCCCACCGGAGACATAGAGTATATATTACATAAATATGGAGGCGATATAGCCGCATATACCTCCTTTGATTACACCGGCTTCAGTATAACCATCCTGAAGGAGCACGCGGATATAGCATTGGACGTCTTGAAGGAGATGTTGACTGCCCCGCTATTTGACGCAAAAGAACTAGAAAAGGAAAAACAGGTCATAGAAAGAGAGATGGACCTCGGCAGGGACGATCCTGCCAAGAGGATCTCGAGATTGACTTTTTCCAATGCCTACATCAGGCACCCCTACCGCATCCCCGTAATCGGCTACAAGGAAAATTTCAAAAGACTGGAACGTGCAGACCTCGTGAAGTTTTTCAATTCAAACTATACTCCTGAGCGGACCATCATAGCCGTGGTGGGCGATATAGATAAGGCAGCGCTATTTGACAAGATGGAAGATCTTTTCAAGGGAATGGAGAGGGGCGGGAACTCGCTCCCTGTATTGCCTGAGGAGCCGGGGCAATTGGCGGAAAAATACGCAGAAGAGGCACAGGACATAGACGGGGCGTATCTGAATATCGCGTTTCATTCCACGGGTCTTTTGGACAGGGACCTGTACGCGCTCGACCTTTTGTCCTTTATACTGGGGCAGGGCGAGAGCTCGATATTGAATGAAAAGATACGCATGGAAAAAGGCCTGGCGCTTTCCGTAGGCGCCTATAATTACACCCCCAGATATCCGGGGCTCTTTATTATCTCAAGCGTATTAAAGGACGGGGATGTGAAAGACGCGCTGGATGAAATAATAAAAGAACTGGACACCGTAAAACAAAACGGCGTGAGCGAAGAAGATCTGGCAAAGGCAAAAAACAATTTCCTCTCAGGATACATATATCAAAAGGAGACCATTGAAGCACAGGCCAATGACCTGGCACTCGGCGAACTCCTGACCGGCAACCCGCGTTTTTTTGAATCATACATAGAGCGCGTACGCTTGGTCACGCTGAAAGAGATACAGCAGGCCGCAATAAGATATCTGAGGCGGGAAAACATGACAGTGGCGGTTCTCAGTAGATCTGGCAATACGCTGGGGCCTTCTCCGGAATCGATTTTAACGTCAGGCGAAAGGGAGATCAAAAAGATAACGCTTAAAAACGGACTCCCTGTGCTTGTCTCTGAAAGCCCGCACCTCCCGATATTGTCCATGTCGCTTATGTTCAAGGGAGGCTTAAAACGAGAGACAGAGGAGACGAACGGCATCTCAAACATCGCCTCGCTCATGTTTATGGACGGCCTGGGATCCATGACAAGGCAGGAGATCGCATGGTTCTATGAGTCAAAGGGCATGTCGATCAAGCCCTATTCCGCGAACAACAGCCTGGGGATAACGATAAACTGCTTAAAGGAACATACAGAAGACGCGCTTAAGCTCCTGGCTGATCTATGCATGAACCCTATCATCCCAGAGGAGGAGCTTGAGAGGGAAAAGAAAGAGATCGTCTCTGTGATCCAGATGCAGGACAACCAGGTCTTCAACCACGGCCACAGGCTTCTAAAAAAATTGCTTTACAGGAAACACCCTTACGGGCTTCAGGCAATAGGCACAGAGGAGAGTGTCAATAAACTCAAGCGGGCAGATGTGCTGGGTTTTCACAGAGACATACTCTCCGCGGACAATATGGCGCTGGGCATAGCAGGCGACTGCGGCGCCGAGGCAATAGAGGCGCTGACGGAAAAATATTTTTCAAATATCCCTCCAGCAGGGCCGGGTCCCGCGCCTGCTGTAAAAGAATTACCAGTGGAAAGGGTAAGGGAAGTCACAGTCGATACAGACAAAGAGCAGTCCCTGGTCCTCTTTGGTTTTCCGGCAATAGATATCTACAGCAAAGACAGATACGCCGTGGAGATCATGGTGGATATGCTTTCGAGCCAGTCAGGTATTTTATTTGAAAACATAAGAGAGGAAAGCGGACTTTCGTACGCGCAGGGTGCGTTTCAGGTCCTGGGCACAGACCCTGGCTACATAGCCGTGTACGTACTTACCTCAAGGCAGAACATCGACAAGGTCAAAGACATAATCTCCAGAGAGATCCGCTCGTTCGTAAAGAACGGCGCATCCGATGAAGAATTAGAAAAGACCAAAAACCATCTCAAGGCAATGCAGGAGATCAGCATGCAGACTAACGCGAGCTTTATCTTCTTTGCCTCGCTGGACGAGCTATATGGACTGGGCTGCGACAATTACAAGGACTACAATAAGAACATAGACAGCGTTACGGCGCAGGACGTCAAGCGCGCAGTAAAGACATACTTGACTCTGGACAAGTGCGCAATAGTCATACTGCAGGGCACCTAATGATCAGAAAACCTGTTGTTGCCGGACAATTTTATCCCCAGACCGAGGCCGCCCTCAGGAAGATGCTTTCCGGGCTGATCGATACTGGCTCAGAGAAGCAGGAGGTGAAAGGCGTTGTCATGCCTCACGCGGGGTATGTGTATTCAGGCCATGTGGCTGGCGCAACCATATCAAAGGCAGCCATCAAAAAAACAGCTATTATCCTGGGCACGAACCATACTGGCTCAGGAGAGAGTTTTAGTATAATGACCAGGGGAATCTGGGCGAGCCCCCTTGGCGAGGTCAAGATAGATATTGAAATCGCGGAATCGATCCTAAGGGAAAGCACGCTTTTAAAGGAAGACGCATCCGCCCATCTATACGAGCATTCCATAGAGGTGCAGGTGCCTTTTTTGCAGTATATAAAAAATGATATAAAGATAGTGCCGATCCTTGTTTCCAGCCGCAGTGTGCGGGAATATCAGGTGCTGGGAAAAGAGATCGCAGACGGTTTTAAGAAAATAGGCCGCTCCGCCATTTTCGTGGCCAGCACGGATTTTACGCACTATGAGCCAAAAGATACGGCAGAAGAAAAGGACCGGCTTGCCATAGACGCGATACTGGCGCTTGACGAAGAAAAACTGTTTAAGGCAGTGCGGGAAAATAATATTTCAATGTGCGGGGCCGCGCCGACGTGCACGCTCATAAGCGTGTGCAAAAACCTGGGCGCTAAAAAGGCAGGCCTCGTAAAATACCAGACAAGCGGGGATGTGTCGGGCGATTACTCCTCGGTGGTGGGTTACGCAGGGTTGGTGATATGGTAAATAAAAACAAGGTGTCTCTTTTTTTAAGATTCGCGATAAGCTTCGGGCTTCTCTCGCTCCTGTTCTGGATCATGCGAAGCGACATAGGGAAAGTCATAGGCATCCTGAAGAATTCCAATAAAATATATTTTACCCTGGCGCTCTTGATATGCCTGCTTACATCATTGGGCGCGTCTTTCAGGCTAAGGATCCTGATGTCAGGGCAGAAGATATTCCTGTCCCTAAAAGACGCGTTTTATCTGACATTTATCGGATATTTTTTCAATAATTTTTTTCCCACTGCCATAGGAGGGGACATCGCAAAGGCGTATTACGCGTCCAGGAAGACCAATAATAAGGCCGCGTCTTATGCTGCGGTCCTGGCTGACAGGCTGGTCGGCCTTCTGTCATGCCTCTCCATAGCCATTATCGGCATTATCTTTGTCGGGAGAGATTTCGGAAACAGTAATATCATGTGGGCAGTGGCCTTGATGTTTGTTTTGTCGATCGTGCTGTTTTTGTTTGTGTTGAATAAAAAAATAGACCCGGGCCTGACAGCGGTCAGGAAAAAAGGCATATTGAATAAAATAAAAGAAAAATTTCTTAAGCTGTACGCCGCTATCAATTTTTATAAACACGACAGGCCGCTTTTGGTAAAATCATATTTACTGGCCGTCTTTATGCAGGCGGGCGCAGTAGTCAGTATTTACTTCTTTATATTGTGCATAGGCGGCGGCATCCATTTACTGAAACTGTTTTTGATCATACCGCTTGTGTGGGCAGTGAGCATGCTGCCTTCATTGAACGGGCTGGGCGTGAGGGAAGGCGCGTTTGTGTATTTTTTAAAAGGCGACATCGGCGCGGAATCCGCGTTTTCTATCTCCATTTTGTGGCTCGGCATGATCATCATCTATAGCGTTATCGGAGGTATATTACACCTGGCCTATCCCATAAAAGTCCAGGTCAAAGGAGATGTATCATGATAGACAAAGAACTGTTGAAAATACTGGCGTGCCCTGCCTGTAAGGCAGGATGCGAATTAAAGGACAATAAGATCTGCTGCACGGGCTGCGGAAAAAAATACCCTATCAGGGACGGCATACCCGTGATGCTCATCGAAGAAGCCGAATAATCTTAAC
>JABMRA010000036.1 GCA_013202925.1 Candidatus Omnitrophota bacterium
CGCCTTATGAATAACTGCAGGTCGCCCGATATTATATGATTTTCTGTTTCTGTCCCGCCTCCTGCAGCTGAGAATACTAAAGATGCTGAACTCCAGTAGTCGGCAAAACCTAATTTTTTAACGCCTTTACCGCCATGCATCAAGATATGTCCAAATCCGAGTTTCAAAAAATCCCAGGGCGTGTAATCCAGCCTCCATCCTGTGATAAAGGCATTTGGGATATCCCGTTTTTCCTCAAGCCTGGATACTATAAAAAGCGCGTTAAACCTGCCTAATTTTTTAAGGAGCCATGGCAATCTAAAAGGCCGGATATTGTTCCATCTCACTGTATCCAGTGGATAGGCATTGTCTGTCAAGAGGAGCGCGCCATTAAAACCAGGCCCCCACCACATCGAGGTCCTGCCGGCTGACAGCTCCATGTTGAAGCTGGGGTGGCTGAACCTTATGCCGCCTTCTTCAAGATCTACGTCTGTATCTTCCCTCGAATACCTTACGCCAGGGGTCAAAGATATGGCAAAAAAATTGGCTGCCTTTGCCCATGTCCTTAATTTTGCCCTGATATTAAGCCCGTCTTTTAATTTCCAGCCTGCCTTATTTTCAAAGAGCCTTGTATCTGAATCTAACTTGCTATAAATCTTTTCAACAGTAAGCTCGGGGCTTCTTAAGATATATCTCTTAGGCCCGTCATCCCTGATCGATACAACATCAACTCCTATAGTAACAAGCTCTTCCCTGAATTCGTCTATGAGGTTGTATAAAAGTGTCTCTAAATACTCCTGTTCATCCCACTCAAAATCTAAAGTATATTCCCCGGACTTTTCAACGGCGCTTTTTATCATATGCGCCATCTTTATGCGCGAAACCGGCCTCACCCCTATATCAGTTATATCAGCCAGATCCAATATAGCGAGTTTCTCTATCGCGTCATAACTCCAATGCCTCGAAGGCACATCCACTGACGGATGCGCATATACATCCGATGAAATAAAAAAAACTATAGCAAATATTAAAAAAAAATATTTTTTCAATGTCTATATCTTTTAAAACTATAAAGGTTACTTTCCGTTTTTGCGCAAAAGTTGTTTGGCGGATACATGGGCTACCTTGCCATTCCGCCATATGGCAAGCGGGCGGCCTGTTTCCGCGTGACGCTTTACAACCTCGCGCACTGCTTCTTTTAGCGCCTTATATGCCTTGTCCTGTAGCGAAAGTCTCTTTTTCATATTACACCTCTCGTGACAGTATTATATAAATTTTTATCTATGATTAAAATTTCCCCGTCTTTTTCTTCAGCGATCAATTGCGGCACATCTCCTGCGTTGTCAAAAAACATCCACGTATCCAACAGCTGCCTGTAAAATCTAAAAAAATTCTGAATACCACGATCAAAGCGCCTTCGCACGTCTTCCGCCGGCACGTCATGCCCGCCTTCGGCAACCCTGCCTTTGATCCTTGCCAACGCCAACTCAGGAGAAGGAATCCATAAAAAGAAAAGATGCAGGCGATAGCCTTTTCTCTTTAGCGCTTTCAAGAAATCGATATAAGCCTTGCCGGATAAAGTTGTCTCAAAGGCAAAATCAACGTCTTTACCTGCCATGTCTCGAATCTGCTCAAGGACAAGCCGGCCAGCCTTCATGGCCGCGATACGCGGAGAAAACGGGGACAACCCCTGCGCGATAAGATCCGCATTGACAAAATGCAGGCACTTTGCATACTGCGGTAAAAATTTCTTGGCAAAGGTGGTTTTCCCTGAACCGTTAGGCCCGGCTATTATGTAGACGCTTTTGCTTTTCATATTAACGTTTGAACCACTTTATAGTCTCTTTTAGCCCTTCTTCCAGTCGTATCTTTGGGTTCCACTTAAGGAGTTCTTTTGCCCTTTTAATATCAGGCTGTCTGACCTTTGGGTCGTCTTCCGGGAGTTCTTTATAGACAATCTTGCTTTTGCTTCCTGTGAGTTTTATTATCTTTTTGGCAAGGTCTATGATCTTTAACTCTACTGGATTCCCGATATTTATAGGATCGTGCATATCTGACTGACTCAATAAATATATGCCCTCTATAAGATCTGATACAAAACAAAAACTCCTGGTCTGAGCGCCTTTGCCATAAACAGTTATGGGCTCATTTTTCAATGCCTGGCTTATGAAGTTTGGTATTGCCCTGCCGTCTTGTCTTCTTATTCTCGGACCGTATGTGTTGAATATGCGGACTATACGTGTATCAAGGCCATGGGTTTTGTGATAGGCCATGGTAATGGCCTCTGCAAAGCGTTTTGCCTCGTCGTATACGCCCCTGGGCCCTAC
>JABMRA010000037.1 GCA_013202925.1 Candidatus Omnitrophota bacterium
GCCTTAAGCTGGACATAGACACAGGCAAGGAAGAAGGCTTTAATGCATACGGCCAGATAGTAATAGACCCGTGGAGCTTTGTAGGAAAAGAGGATGTAAGGATCAGTTCTGCTGCTCCGGAAGGCGGCGACAATGTTGACATAGAATTAAAATACTGGTCTAACACCAGAAGCACTATAAATGAGATATATCGCTCAAGAAAAGGCAATATTATAAATCTCAATGAGATCAAGATCGTAGATGGAAAGACCACGGCCAGCATCCCGACAGGTATAACTGACTGGGCAACTACGTTTAACCCTGTACCCACAGGCACAGCAATAGACTGGCGTTACATGCCATTGAGGAAGTTATGGCTGGATTATGGCACAGGAGAAGAGGGATTCAATTCAAGGCTTTTTTTAATGGCAGACCAGGCAGAGGCATTGACTTCTGATGACCCGCTAAGGCTTTCCAATAACCATGTGTACTGGGAAGAGAGCCCATGGCTGGATGAATACGAACCGAGTCTAATCTTTTATCCGGATAGCGGACAGAGACCTGTTAAAAAGGGCAGATGGATAAGGCGGCATTCCTTTTTTACCAAGGATAGCGATTATAACAGGCTTACTTTTCTGCGCGGCATATCTTTGGGCGGCGGGATATATGATAATACATCCTACAATATGACCGTGGCCACGCCCATGAGCCTGTGGGATGATTATGAGAATGTTACAAGCATACCCCTGGCAGTGAGGCTAAAAAGCGAGGTCTCGCCTGATCTGACGCTGGGTTCGGTCTACACCTTTAAGGGCGGCATGGATAATGACAGCCTGGAGGCCATGAACAATGTGCTGGGATTTGACGCCGCATACAATCTTAATCCTGAATGGCAGATCTTTGGAGAGATCGCAGCCAGTGCTACTGAAGTGGATGAGGCAAACGGCAGGCAAAATGATTACGATGGATTTGCGTATAGCCTGGGTTTTAAAAGTGAACCCACAAAGACAAAGGTCTCCCTGAGTTATATGGCCCAGGATTTTTATCCAGCGCTTTCTAATTACAGGTATACGAGGCGCGACCAGTTCTACAGCAAGCATATAAGATTTTCAGAATTACCGGAACAGGACCAGGCCATTGCCATCGGAGACGGTATTGACAGGGGCCGCGTGGTTTTGGGCGTAGAGACCACCAGGGATTTTTTAAACGATGATTTAAATGCAAGGATAAATTTAAGGAATGTCCGTAAGGATAACGGTAAATACATTGAGACAGTTTCCAGGCTTGAGACGACTTATGCCATGACCCCGCAGCTTACTGTGAAAGGCCTGGCCCTATATCAGCACCTACCAAAGACTACAGCCGGCTACGACCCTCTTATATACGCAAAGACCTCGTATGGATTCACGGATTATTACAGCGAAGAAGATATATTCGTGGAGAATGCAGATGTCGAAGACGGCAAGGACCCCTCAATAGGGACCTTTAGTTTGGGGGCAAGGTATGATCTTAGCGAAAACATGGCATGGGAAGGTGTTTACGAGAGGACCAATGACCCAGGGGATTCTCCTCGAGGCCTTTTGAATGATTCTTATGTGTCAACAGAAACAAAAGACGGTATGTTGCTGGATAAATTGGTCCCATTCTTATATGACCAGGACATGTTTGAGATGCCTCCCTATGACTATTACGATATCTATAAGACAAAATTGATCTACAGGCCTTTTTCAAAACTTACCGGCATATTGAGCTTTACGCGCAACGTAAATAAGTATGCCATTGGCCTGGATGACAACATCAATCATATAGGATTAGAGCTGGATTACAAGCACAATGAAAGACTTACCTTTGGCTTCAAATATATCTATTCGAAACTGAAAGATGTCTACAGGCAAAATCAAGAAGGGGGCGTGCATTACGAGGGCCACCACAATTTCTTTGCCGAGTTAGACTACAATATAGATGAAGAGCAGAAGTTCAGTCTGCTATTCGGAGAGTTTGTTGCATATGCACCGTTAGAAGACCTGTACGCTCCGGCTAAATGGTCACTCTCCGCCCTGGACACACAGCATATAGTAAGAATGTTCTATAACCGTAAATTTTAAGTAAGTCATTTGACCGAACTAAAAGGAGGGCGCCATGCCTTTGGGAAAAAACCGGCTTTTTGAAAGCAGTCTTCTTTCAGACCATGAGAAAAAGAACTATTCTATCCTGGAGCTTATTCGTAGAAACGGCCCTATCACACGAGCTGACATCTCAAAGATAACTGACCTGAATATAGTGACGGTCTCCAATTACATAAATACCTATATCAGCGAGGGATTGGTCATCGAGGGCGGCATGGAGGCCTCTTCAGGCGGCAGAAAGCCGAGCCTTGTTAATCTGAACGAGGCCAATGGGTTTGCCATAGGCCTTGACCTCGGCCACATGGGTGCAGAAGGCACCACCATGGTAGGCATGGTCACAAACCTTTCAGGTAAGGTGATAACAAGGATCGAGAGAGAGAGGCAAAAGGACAGCATGGACAGGATCATTGATAAATCCGTTGACCTGATAGATGAGCTTGTAAGCAAGAAAGGCGTTAATAAGGAAAAGGTCAAAGGCGTTGGCATAGGCGTAGGCGGGGTCATAGACGAGAACCTTGGCACAGTAAGGGACTCTACCAGGAACGGCCTGCGCACGAGTTATATATCCATAAAAGGCCTTATTGAGCAGCGCTTTGGCGTGCCCTCTTTTCTGGGCAACGACGCTACGTTTGCCGCATTTGGGGAAAAGATGCACGCACTCCCCATGGATGTAGAGGATGTTATATACATGTATTCTGACGTAGGAAGCGGGATCATTATAAAGGGAGGTATCTATTGCGGCGCCTCAGGCTCAGCAGGTGAGATCCGGGTCAATTATCCCAGAAACGGCGAGTACATGAAGCTTTCCAGGAACCTTTCATTCCTATTGCCCCTGGGCCTGGACCTGGGGCTTATAAGCCAGGCAACAAAACTGATAAAGGAAGAAGGGATCAAGTCCACCATATCTGAAGAGGCAGGGACCAATCTAAAGAACCTGACAGTAGATATTATAATAAACTCGGCAAAGTCCGGAGATACGCTTGCCATAGAGCTTCTGGAAGATGCAGCTGTGAATATGGGCGTAAGGGTGGCATATCTGGTAAACCTGTTTAACCCTGAGATAGTTATAATAGGCGGGGGCATTGAAAAATCAGGGAGCCTGTTTCTGGAGCCATTGAGAAGGACTGTGAGAAAATGGGCCTTTGAAGAGCCTGCTAATGTGGTTAAGATAATACCTGCGCATCTTGGCAAAGACGCGGTTGCGCTAGGCGGGGCCAGTGTTGTTATAAGGGATGTATTTATTAATGCATAATTCGCACAGTGACTTATGTTCGCTTACTGCGTTCGCTCCATAAATCACGTACTCATTAACCGTATCAAAAACAATATCATCTAACCGTATCAATCTTTTATAACCGTACATTGACAAAAGAATAATCGTATGATATACTTCTCCATTACAAGTACCAGGAGAAGGAAATATGCGTATCAAGCGTATCATGCTATTATATCTTTTTGCAATACTTACGGTTATAGCCATACACCCTACCGTATCATTTTCTTATAGTCCATCCAACGAACCTATAGTCCAGTATATAATAGATCTATCTCGGGATATCAATAATTCTATCCAAAAGCCAGAGGGGTCAGCATTATATGACTCCAGTGGAGAGGTCAGGCTGAAGCTTCTTCTTTCACCCTGGGGCGAATTAAAGGATGCCTATATCTCTGAGTCTTCAGGCAACAAGGATCTGGATAGGACTTCGTTAAAGGCGGTATGGCTCTATGAGAGGTACCAGCCTTTCCCAGAAGAGCTTGGAGAGAAAGACCTCTGGCTGGATGTGCCTATAATATTTGAGATGCCGGATATGGAAAGGTATGAGACAGCGGTTGGGGAGGAATGGTTTATATTGGATAAGACAGGCGAGGATATACGGATTTCAGGCATGGAGGATGCGATTGATATTGCATTGGAAAACCATACAGCCACAAAGATAGCTGAGGAAGAGGTGGCGCTTTCAAGGCTCAAGATCAGTGAGGCAAGACGGGCACTCTATCCAGCAGCCAGCCTGAATTATATAGAGACCACAGGCAAGACCACTGGCTCAACCCAGGATTTCACAGATGAGGAGTATAAGGTAAAGTTTGAATACCCGCTGTATTACGGTTGGAGGCTTAAATATGCGGTTGAACAGGCCATTGCCAATATGGAGGCATCAAGGCATAACTATGATAAGGTGCTGGAAGACCTGAGGGGCGAGGTAGAGACAGCGTTTTATTCATATCTGGCCACTAAAATCAACGAGAGACTGCAGCACTCCCTTTTGAAAGATACAGAGGAGGTCTTTGACATTGCCAAGAAGAGGTTTGATCTCGGATTGAGCACCAAGGCCGAGTTTCTTCAGGTAGAGTCCCAGATGAGGCAGATAACCTATCAGGTGACTTCGAGCGAGAATGACCTGGCCCTTGCAGAGCTTACCCTGGCCCAGGCAATGAACGTGGAAGACACGGGTAAGCTAAAGGATGTAATAGATATAGACATAGATATGATGGATCTGGGACCCATAGATATAGGGGTGGAGCTGGAGGAATGCGTAGAACTTGCCTTTAAGAATAGGCCAGACCTTAAGGCAAGAGAGCACATGGTACAGTTTAATGAATACGAGCAGAAGATTGCGAAGAGCAGGGACCAGTTAAAGGTGGACCTTACCGGCTCGTATGGGAGATCCGGGGGTGCGTATGAATCCGAGACAATGGAGCTGGGGACTGATTGGTATGTTGGCCTAAAGGTATCAAAGCCCATTGGCGGCAATACGCTTTCCACATCCTATACAGAGGACAAGACAAGCGAAAAACATGGCCAGAGTTCCAGGACAGAATCTACCAGCACAGCAGTAGAATTAGGCCTTCTGGACAACCTCCAGAGTCTTTCCGAGAAGAAGACTGCCAGCATTGCATTGAAAAAGGCCAGGCAGGAATTGGAACAGACAAAAGAGGGTATCTTTAAAGAAGTGAACGAGTCCTATCTAAATTATAAAAAGGGCATATTGCAGGCAAACGCAAGTTTCAACAAGATGAGATACAGGGAAGAGGAGCTCAAGATTACAAAGGCGCGCTCGGACCTGAATGAGATACCGTATTCAGAGCTTATACAGGCGCACATGAATCTGACTGATGAAAAGTCATATTATATTGAGGCAATCGGGAGCCTGTATCAGTCCCTGGTAAGATTGAACAAGGCCACGGGCTATGCGCTTTTTCTGGATAGCGAAAGTTTTATGCTGGCAAACGCCAGATAGTTTATCCGCCGCGGCGGATAAAAAATGTAAACTTACGCTTTGTAGTTGAACTGTAGAGGCAGCATAATATGAAAAAGTCAAAGAGGATATTGATAGGTTTTATACTTTTGTGGGTAGTGGGATTTTTGGTCATATGGGGCATTACGATGTTTAAAAAATCCCCTATCAAGAAATTTGGCATTCCGGGGATAATGACAGGCAGCGGGGCAGGAGAGGTGCCGGGCATGGGTTTGGCCGATGAAGAGCCAGGCAGGCCTTCTGGTCCAGCGCCGGCAAGTGATGCAGTGCCGGTCAGGTGCTACAGGGTGGGCCTGACAGACTTTAAGGACGACCTGCCTGTGATGGGTATTGTAAAAGGCGCATTGGAGATAAATCTCAAGTTTGAGATAAACGGCGTAATAGAATCCATTGATTTCAGAGAAGGGGATATTATTTACGAAGGGGATTTAATAGCTACCCTGGACAAGAAGGATGCGAATCTAAAGGTGGAGTATTCCGAAAGCAAATTGGGTTCTGCCAAGATCCAATATCTTGCAGCTAAAAAGAAGCTGGAGATACATGAGAATCTTTATGAGATAGGCGGTATTATAAAGGCAAAATTGGAAGAGGTGGAGCTGGAGGTAAAGAGCGCAGAGATGCAGGCGGAGTCAGCCGAGGTAGAGCTTAAGTCAGCACAGGCAGAACTTGAGAAGACAAACCTCTATGCACCGCGCGGCGGGGTCCTGGGCTCCAGGGATTCAGAGATAGGTGAATTCGTTACATCGCAGAATAATATCGCTACGTTATACGACATCACGGAGGTGTTTGTAGAGCTTGGCATAGTGGAAAAGGATATAGATAAGATCGCGCTTGGTCAGGACGTGAAGATCAGCGTGGATGCGCATCCTGGCGAGGGCTTTACAGGGACAGTGGACAATGTGTTTCCTGTTATTGAAGGAAAGTCCAGGACCTTGACTGTCAGGGTAAGGGTCCAGAATCAAGAGGCCATGCTTCTGCCCGGCATGTTTGCAAGGGCCATGATCACAGTCGCGGAATTCACTGACGCAATAGTGGTCCCGAGCATGAGTTTAGACAAAACAGACGAAGGCTATAAGATCTTTACGGTTGACGAGAGGGGCAATGCTGCTTCCTCCAGGATCGTGCAGGTGGCCTACGTGACTACGGATTACACGGTCATTGCCTCCGGCCTTTATGAAGGCGAGTTAGTGGTGACTGATGTGCCGCAGGAGCTCAAGGACGGCATGCCTGTGAACATCCTAGAGGTCCAGGAGAGCATCATCGAAGACTGAATGTTTCAGAAGACAGAGGACAGAAAACAGAAGACAGAGGAC
>JABMRA010000038.1 GCA_013202925.1 Candidatus Omnitrophota bacterium
ACACTTTAGTCCTGGACTAAATGGGCAAGCATTTTTATATTACCTTTCTTGCGTCTCTGGTTGCGTGGCAGCTGGTGTTTACTGCTACTGGCAGGCCTGCAATGTGGGTCGGATACGTCAATATGCTGACCCCCAAGGCCGTGGTATTTCCGCCAACACCCATAGGCCCGATCTTTAATCTATTGATCTTCTTGATGAGCCTTCTCTCCATACTTGCAATATAGGGCTTTTTATTGTATTTGCCTACTGGCCTCAATGTTGCCTCTTTGGAAAGAGATACTGCCTTATCAAGCGTCCCGCCGATCCCAACGCCTATATATACAGGAGGGCATGCCTTTGAGCCTGATTCCCTGACAGTGTCCACGACAAATGCCTCGATAAGAGACGCGGGATCCATGGGCCTGAACATCATGATCCTTGAGCAATTTTCACAGCCAAACCCTTTAACCGCGACCATTATATCTATCTTGTCTCCCGGAATAATCTGTGTATAAATCACAGGCGGCAGATTCGTATTGCTGTTTTCTCTCAGCAAAGGGTCTGTTACAACGGATTTTCTAAAATAACCGTCTTTGTAGGCCTGGGCCACGCCTTTTTCCACTGCCTTATTGATGTCGTCTTTCATCCTCACGCCCCGGCCTATCTTAAGATACACGACCACCATCCCTGTATCCTGGCATATAGGGACCTTTTTCCTTTTGGCCAGCCTTGCATTATAGATAATGATATCCAGTATACGCCCTGCCTTGGCATTTGACTCTTTCCTTCTTGCAGACTTCAATGCAGAAAGGATGTCACCCCTTAGCTCAATATTTGCTTTTATGCACAGTTCCTTCACTGTCTTGGTTATAAGCCTGCCCTGTACGGTCCTCATCACTTCACCCCTAAGATTTTATGAAACTGAGGTATGACCCTGACGTTATTCAGCTTCTTCTTTGCGCTATCAAAAAAAACAGGCAATCTATCGATTTTCTCGACATTACCATTATAACTTACTGGCTGAATAATAAAAGGTATATTTTCGCCTATTGCCTTTACAATGGAGACGGCCATTTCAACGTCGGATAAAAGCGTCTCAGACGTAATAATTGCCTTTACAAACACCTCTTTTCTCACCGCCTCTTTCAAAAACAGAGAATGTTCCTGCCAAAAGGCCCTGAGCCCTGTTGAAGAAGGAAGTTTCAGGTCCATGCTTATGGTATCAATAAAATCCGATACCTCCAATAGCTCGTGTTTCAGCGTGCCATTGGTCTCAAGATAGACCTTGAGCCCCTTTTCCTTTAAAACCGGCAGGGTCTCCTTTAAAAAATCTGTGCGCAGAAGAGGTTCCCCGCCGGTAAGAGAAACTGTGTCTTTGCCCTCGGCAACAACCTTCTCAATGACCTCGCCAGGCGTTAATTCTGAAAATCCTGTCTTTGTTTTTTCGTCGCAAAACGAACATCCAAGATTACAGCCATAAAACCTCACAAAGACATGGGGATCGCCGACATAAATCCCTTCACCCTGAATCGAACTGAATATCTCTGTGATCTTCGCCTTCTTCATAATATCCCGCCCCCTCTCCCCTTTGGGGAGAGGGTAGGGTGAGGGGTTCCGCGATTACCTGAAGCCGCGGGCCCTGAGCCGGCACGCGTCGCACCTGCCGCACGGTTCCTTGCCGCCTTTGTAGCACGACCATGTAAGTTCAAAAGGCACGCCCAATCTCCGGCCAATCGCCACTATTTCTCTTTTCGTCTTATGTAAAAGCGGCGCCTCTATACTGATCCCTTCTGCCTTTGTAGCCTTTTTCAGGAGTCTGTTAAAGCTCTTGAAATACAATGGCCTGCAGTCAGGGTATCCTGAAAAATCCCGCGCATTCGCGCCTATAAAAATCCGTTTGGCCTCTATTGCCTCAGCGAATGACAATGCAAAGCTGATAAAAATAGTATTGCGGGCCGGTACATAGGTAACAGGGATACCTGATGATCTCCTGTTTTCAGGGACCTTTGTCCTCTTATCCAAAAGCGCGCTTTTCCCCCACGGCAGCCTGATATTCAAAACAGAATATTCTGAATCCGCGATCCGCGCAAGTTGCTTTGCAAAACCTACTTCTTTCTTATGCCTCTGCCCGTAATCAAAGATAAGGCAATGCGTCTTATAGCCCATTTTTCTGGCAATATAAAGGGTAACTGCTGAATCCATGCCCCCTGATAATAAAACTATAGCTTTCTTCATATAGCTTCCGCATCAGTTCCGCGTGTTTATCGCTGAACTACGCGGAACGTTACGCGGAACAAACGCGGAAATTCCGCGTAGGTTCCGCGATTTACGCCCGCGGGTGCGCCTTGTCGTAAATAGACTTCAGACGCTCAGTCGTAACATGCGTATATATCTGAGTGGTGGATAGATTTGCGTGTCCTAAAAGTTCCTGCACTGCCCTTAAATCCGCTCCCCTGTCCAATAGATGCGTTGCAAAGGAATGCCTCAAGGAATGCGGGGATATCTTTTCATTCAAGCTCGTCTTGCGTATATATTTCTCAACGACCCTGCGCACTGCCCTGTCAGTCATGCGCCTTCCGCTCTTATTCAAAAAAACCGCCTTTTTCTCCTTGATGCCTGAAGAGCCCTGTTTTTCAAGATAATTTCGTATTGCCCGCAATGCCCTGTCTCCTATCGGCGCAAGGCGTTCCTTCTTGCCTTTGCCATAGACCTTGAGTACACCGCTTATAAAATCTATGTTCTCCCTGTTGATGCCCACCAGTTCGCCCACGCGTATGCCGCTGGAGTAAAGCGTCTCGAGTATTGCCCTGTCCCTCAGGCCATAGAGATCAGAGCGCTCAGGCGATTCTATCAGCTTTACCACCTCGTCAGTGCTTAAAAAGAGCGGCAGCCTTTTTTCCAGCTTTGGGGTCTGAAGCCCTGCGGCAGGATTTGTCTTGATGTAGCCCTCTCTGCAGAGAAACCTGAAAAAACTCCTGAGGCAGGCCATCTTCCTCGCCACGCTCCTCTTTGAAAATTTATTCTCCTTCATACGCGCCAGGAACAACCTCACATCTACATGCGTGATGTTCTCCAGCGGCTTCTCCCTTATGGAATTATTGAATCCCCTTAGATCTATCTGGTAGTTTGTAATGGTATACGGCGAGGCATTCTTCTCGATCTTGAGGTAGGTCATGAACTTCTGTATATAACGATCCAGCATCTTCTCTTATTAACCTAGTCTGTGGGGGCAGGGAGTTTACGCGTGATATATCTGCATGTCGGATAATTGGAACATCCGTAGAAATGGCGGCCTCTTTTTTTGGAGCGCCTCTCGACCAACATGCCGCCGCATCCTGGTTCCTGGCACTTCACCTTTGTCGGCAACGACTTTGCAAACCTGCATTTTGGAAAGTCAGAACAGCTAAGGAATCTGCCAAGCCGGCCCCACTTTATGACCAGGGGCTTTCCGCATGTATCGCAGATCTCAGAGGTCACAACCTCTTCTCCTTTGACCTTCCTCATGTTCTCTTTGGCAAACAAAAGGTCTTTCTCGAACGGCCCATAAAAATCCCTCAAGACATCCAGCTTCTTTTTCTTGCCCTCTTCTACCTCGTCCAGCTCTTCCTCCATCTTTGCGGTAAATTCAAAATCAAGGATATCCGCAAAGTTCTTTACCAAGAGATCTGTCACCACCATGCCCAGCTCAGAAGGATGCATATACCCCTCCCTGCGCTTTACATAATTACGCGCGACGATGGTATATATAATAGGCGCGTAGGTGCTGGGCCTTCCTATGCCATATTCCTCCAGCGCCTTTACCAAAGACGCCTCGGAAAACCTGGCAGGGGGCTTTGTAAAATGCTGGGTCGGCGTTAATTTTAAAAGATTGAGCTTTTCATCAACTGCCAGGGAAGGGAGAAGATTCTCATCTTCTTTTTTCTCTCCGTCTTCCTCATAGACGATGCTAAAACCAGCAAATATCTTCTGGGAACCATGTGCCTTAAAAATGCACCTTCCTGCCTTTATCTCTACGGTGACTACAGAAAAAACAGCCGGGGTCATCTGGCTCGATATAAATCTGTTCCATATAAGTGTGTAAAGATTATATTGGTCCGGGGTCAGGTATTTTTCTATGCTTCCCGGTTCCCTTAAAGGCAATGTCGGCCTTATGGCCTCGTGTGCCTCCTGAGCGCTCTTTCTTGATTTAAATTTATTCGGCGCGGCAGGCATGTATTCCTTGCCGTATTTTTTGAGTATATAATCCCTTGCGCTGTCCGTTGACCCCTTGGATATCCTGACAGCATCTGTTCGCATGTAGGTGATAAGTCCTACGTTACCTTCCTCGCCTATCTCCAGGCCCTCATATAACTGCTGTGCGGTCCGCATGGTCTTTGAGGCAGGAAACCTCAGTTTGTAAAATCCCTCCTGTTGAAGCTTGCTCGTGGTGAATGGCGGCTGGGTGTATTTTTTCTTTTCCTTTTTCTGGACATTAGTGACAATGAACTCTTCTTTCTTCAATTCATCTACAATGCTATCTGCCCCTTCTTTTTTCTTGAGCTCTGCCTTTTTCTCCTCCACCTTATCCAGCTTTGCCGTAAACCTTGCGTCCCTATCCTTTTTCTCGAGCTCTGCCTCTACCTCCCAGTATTCCTGCGATATAAAGGCCATTATCTTATTTTCCCTCTCAACGATCAGCCTCACAGCCACTGACTGCACCCTGCCGGCAGAAAGGCCCCGTCCCACCTTTCTCCATAAAAGCGGGCTGATGCTGTATCCGACGAGCCTGTCCAGGATCCTCCTCGCCTGCTGGGCATTGACCTTATCCATATCAACATTGCCGGGATGCTTAAATGCTTCTTTGATCGCATCCTTTGTGATCTCATGAAATACGACCCTTCGTATATTCTTTTTCTTTCCCAGGAGATTGTAGAGATGCCAGCTTATGGCCTCTCCCTCCCTATCAGGATCCGTGGCAAGAAAGATCTCAGACTTTTTCTGGGCCTCTTTTTTCAATGCAGCAATCGTCTTTTTCTTTTTGGGGATCGCTATATATTCTGCCTTGAAATTATTTTCTACATCAATGCCCATTACAGACCCGGGCAGGTCCATGACATGGCCCATAGAGGAAAGCACCACAAAGTTCTTCCCCAGGATCTTATTAATGGTGTTGGCCTTTGCAGGCGATTCTACTATAACTAACGACTTTGGCATGCCCTTCTCTCCCTCTACGTCATTGCGAGTTGACCTGCATTGTGACTCAGGAAGCAATCGCATGTGAGATTGCTTTGGAATCCTTACGCTTTCACAAAATTCTTCCCTGGCAATTGGCGCACAAGCCTTTTTATCTCCAGATCAAAAAGAACCCTGGAGATCTCGCCAATGCCTATATTGGC
>JABMRA010000039.1 GCA_013202925.1 Candidatus Omnitrophota bacterium
ACTTCCTTTTTCATGTCAATGCATTTTACCGGACATATTGATTCGCAGATACCACAGCCCTTGCAGTGATCATAATCAAAACCTGCCATTTTGCCGTCTTTGACTTTGATCGAAGAATCAGGGCAATATATCCAGCACAAAAGGCAGTTTATGCATTTCTTTTCATTCTTTTCCGGGCGGAACGTACGCCAGCTGCCGGTATTATACTTCGCGGCATTGCCTGCCTCTGTGATCTTCCCGCCTATGGGAATCTCTTTCCATGTCTTTTTCTTCTCAGCCATGACTATCCGATCTCAACTTCGTTATAAGCGCGCTTAATGCCTTCGAGGTTTGCATTGGTCTTCTGCTCTCCGATCTTTTTCAGGAATTTTGCCTTTACCCTTTCGGAGAGTTGATCTATTGTAACAAGCTCTTTTGCCTTTAAAAGCGCGCCCAGCATGGGCATATTGGGCATAGGTAGCTTCAATGTCTCAAGCGCGATCTTTGTTGCATCCACCGTGCCGACCCTGCCTTTTTTAAACCCTGTTGCCTTTCTTATTTCCTCGGGGGACTTATCTGTATTCACCAGAAGTATGCCGTCATCGCCCAGCCCCTCCGTGACATCTGTGGCCTTGATAAGCGTAGGGTCTATTACAACCACTATCTCCGGGTTTGTCACAGAAGAATGTATAGTCATGGGCTTTTCGTTTATGCGGTTAAACGCGCGCATCGGAGCGCCTGCCCTCTCAGGCCCGTACTCAGGAAACGACTGGATGTATTTACCTGTATCAAGCGCTGCCTCTCCCAGAAACTGACTGGCTGTCTTTGCGCCTTGCCCGCCTCTACCGTGCCAGCGGACCTCTATCATTGCCATAAAATCCCCTTTTCATGCAGCAGACTACGACAAAATGTCCTTTTATTCTATAATCTGGTGCCCTTTTTGTCAATAAGTTTACATGGAGTGGCGGCCCTGGAGCGCCCTTATAAGCGTTGCCTGGTCTATGTAATCCATGTTCTCGCCCACTGGGATGCCGTAGGCGATGCGGCTTACTTTAATCTTAAATGGCTTGAGCTCCTTTGATAAATAGAGCGCTGTTGTCTCGCCTTCGGCATTTGAGTCAGTAGCGATTATAACTTCCTTTATTTTATCCTCTTTGACGCGCTTAAAGAGTTCTTTTATCCTCAAATCCTCCGGTCCTATGCCGTCGAGCGGCGAGATGACGCCTAAAAGTACGTGATACGTGCCCCTGTATTGACCTGACTTTTCAAACAAAATCAAATCCTTTGGCTCCTCTATAACGCACACGACTGTCTTGTCCCTGCGCGGGTCATTGCAGATATTGCAAAACTCGGCCTCGCTCAAGTTCCCGCATTTTTTGCAAAACTTCACGCTCTCCTTCACCCTGATTATGGATGAAGAAAACCTTGCCATCTCTTCATTGGATGATTTTAATACAAAAAACGCAAGGCGCTCAGCGGTTTTTGCGCCTATGCCCGGCATGTCTTTGAAATGTCCTATCAGTTCCTGCATTGATTTTGTGTAGGCAGCCATTATGCGTTCCTTGAGCGCAAGATCTTCCCGCCAAATATATCAAGAGTGGCGTCGATTATAGGCTCTTTTCTCTTTAATTCTTCCCTGCCCATGGTAGGCAGTGCAGAGGCAGGATCTTTTTGCAAGGTCTCTTTTGGTTTCATGTCAGTGGCGATGAACTGCAGCTTCACATCCACGTCCAGTATCTGTGAAATCGCCTCTTCTATAGAGCGCTTGTTATGTGATTCTTCGAGCACCTCTCTGTGGAAATTGTGCTCCCTGGGAAATGCAACAGAGATGATGTTGCCTTTTACAGAGTCCGGCTCGCCCTCTGCAAGATACGAGGAGATGGACATCTTTTTAACAGCCATTGCCTTTACGAGGATTGGCCAGGCGTCTTTTACCCTCGTCATATCCACAAGCGCAGGTGCGACATTCGAGGTCGCGCTCGTCGCTGGATTCTCGTGTTTTTTGACCTGTTTCATGCCCTGCTGGATCTTTTCTGCAAGAGTCTGGTGTATGCCCTGTTCAGGCCTGGCAGCAGGTTTGGCGACAACAGGGCTCGCCGAAGCCGGGCTGGAAGAAACATGCGGTGCCTGGTGCTGCGCGGACTTTGTTATCTCGGGCAATTTCGAAATGAGTTCTTCTATGGAGGCAATAGAATCCCTGGACGTGAGCTTTATCATGCAAAGTTCCAGCACGATCCTTTCAGGAAGAAGCTGCTTTATCATCTTCAGGCTGTTTGAGATTGTATTCATGATATAAAATATGTCTCCACTGGAAAGAGACTGCGACTGTTTTTTTACGCGCTCTATTGCCTCTCTGGGAAGATCTATGAGTTGGTCTGTGGCTGCTCCGGATTTTGCAATCATGATATTCCTGAAATGTTCGAGGAGTTCAAGAAGAAACTGCTTTGGGTCTTTGCCTGAATTCAAGATCTCGGATATCAAATGGATGGCTGATTTGGTGTCTTTCTCAATAACGAGTCCGGCGCATTGGAAAAGCGTTTCCTCGTCTATCATGCCGAGGGATTCAACGACATCTTTTAGCTGGATCCGTCCTTTGGAAAAAGACGCTATCTGGTCAAGCACGCTCTCTGCATCGCGCATGCTGCCGTCAGAGGATTTTGCAATGTACAAAAACACGCTATCTTCAACATTGAGCTTTTCTGCCTTGGCTATCTCCTGAAGTTTTACGGCAATGTCTTTTATGGGTATGCGCCTGAAATCAAACCTCTGGCAGCGAGAGAGTATGGTCGCGGGTAATTTGTGCGGTTCTGTGGTCGCAAAAATAAATTTTACATGGCGAGGCGGCTCTTCCAGCGTCTTTAAAAGAGCGTTAAAGGCCTCGGTGGTAAGCATGTGGACTTCATCTATGATGTAGATCTTGTAAGGCCCCCTGGAGGGTGAAAACTTTACTGTCTCGCGGAGATTGCGTATCTCATCTATGCCACGGTTTGAAGCGCCGTCTATCTCTATGACATCCATGCTGGAACCGCCTGCGATTTCCTGGCAGGGGCTGCATTTGTTGCACGGTTTTGGGGACGGGCCCTTTTCGCAGTTCAGGGCCTTTGAGAGTATACGGGCAGTAGAGGTCTTGCCTATGCCGCGCGGCCCTGTAAAAAGATACGCGTGATGCACGCGCTTAAGCTCAATGGCATTCTTGAGCGTGGTGATAATGTGCTCCTGTCCCACCACCTCGTCAAAATCCTGCGGCCTCCATTTTCTCGCAAACGGCAAATATTCCATAGTGTATTATTCTCAAATCTCATTCAAAAAAACATTTTCTTCAACCTTCTGCGTCCTGTTGTGGATTTATAAAATTTCTCTTTTTGCCTCGCTTCCTTTAAAGTTTCAAACGATTCAGTATGAATTACTTTATAAGGACGATATGACCGCGAAGATTTGACTCGGCCAGTATTATGTTCTGCTAAACGCTTATTAACATTGCCTGTAACACCTATGTATGTCTTCGTTTTCGCTTCATTGAGAAGAATGTAGACGTAATAGATAACTGTGCCATTGGCGGATCCGTCATTTTGTTTTACAAAATGACGAGATCTCGCCGTCTCGTCACCTTTGGTGACGGACGGCGGAGAAGCAGGGATTCGAACCCTGGGTACGACTTTTCAATCGTACAACGGTTTAGCAAACCGCCGCACTAGGCCACTATGCGACTTCTCCAATTTTTGTGAAGCAAAAATTGATCCCGAGCAAGCACAGGTTTACATGCTGTCGCGAGGGACCTTTTTATTGCTTCTCTTCTTCCTAAAAAACTCCTTGATTAAAGAGCTTGATTCCTGACCTAGAATACCTTTTTTAACTTTTACTCTATGATTTAATCTCTTATGATTGACTAAATTGACGATCGAACCGCATGCGCCGGCCTTTGGGTCCCCTGCGGCATAAAAAAGTTCTTTTATCCTGGCAAGGATCATGGCCCCTGTGCACATGCTGCAAGGTTCAATTGTAACATACATCACGCACCCTATCAACCTTTCATTTTGGAGGCAATTTGCTGCCTGGGTAATGGCTATCATCTCTGCATGGGCAGTGGGGTCTTTTAAGAGCTTTATCTGATTATGCGCCCGAGCTATTATACGGCCTTTGTGAACAATCACTGCCCCTACAGGCACCTCGTCCTTTTCAAACGCCTTCTTGGCCTCCCGCAACGCCTCGGCCATATAAAATTCATGTTTTTTCATAGCTTCACCCTTACCATGCCGCGTACTGAATTCGCCATATATATCTCATCTGCCTTCTTTATATCGTCCTTGTATAATATCCTCTCCTTTACGGGAAATCTCCTGTTTTTTAAGAGGCGCTTCCGGAATACGCCGTTTAAAAGCCCGCACTCAAGAGGCGGGGTATAAAAGAACCTGCCCTTTTTTATTATTATATTAGAAATGGCGCCCTCTGTAACCTGATTTTTTTCATTGGTGAAGATAATGTCGAAATAACCCTTGTTCCGCCACCTCTTGTATTCTTCATTGTACAGCTCCCTATTCGTGGTCTTGTGATAAAGAAAAATATCAACACTGGATGTTTTCTTGTCGGAAAATCCGGCTTTTGCCGGCTCTAAAATTTTGTTTATCCTGGCAAAGCTCAATTCCACCTTTCCGTCTCTATTGAGAAGGAGCCTTACCCTGTAACCATGGCCGCGTTTAAACTTCCTCTCGAGGCCTTTCAGCTTCTTAATTATAACTTTTCTATCGCACCTAAAATTAAAATATTCCGCGGATGATAAAACCCTGCCCAGGTGAAGCCCGAGAAGAAAGTAACCTTTCTCCGGCCGCCAGAGCATTGTCTCAATAAGCTTAAAATCCGTTTTCTTTCTGGTTATAAAATCCGCCTTGAGTTTGCATTCGTCAAATTCCTTATTGGGATCTGAATCATATACGATTCCGCTCCCTATGCCCATCTCGGCCTTGCGCGTTTTGTTGTCTATCAAAACAGTCCTTATCGCTACATTAAAGACCGCTTCCCCTTTTGGCGCAAAAAAACCAACGCCTCCTGTGTAAACGCCGCGCGGCTCAGTCTCAAGGGAATTTATTATCTTCATGGTGCTTATCTTTGGCGCGCCCGTAACAGAACCAGACGGGAATATTGCCCTGAATAAATCGTAAAGCGCAATGTCTTTCTTAAGCACGCTCCTGACTACTGACGTCATCTGAAAAAGCGTCTCGTATCGCTCGACCTCAAAGAGTTTCTTTGTCCTCACTGTCCCGGCCCTAGAGATCCTACCAAGGTCATTTCTCAATAAATCCACTATCATCACATTTTCGCTTCTATTCTTAAGACTGTTTTTCAAAATCTGCGCATTGAGCCTGTCTGCCTCCAGATTCCTTCCGCGGTCAATAGTGCCCTTCATAGGCCTCACCTCTATGCGGTCTTTGTTTTTCCTGAAAAATAATTCCGGTGAAAGCGATAACAGAGAATAATCCCTTGTCTTTATCAATGCAGAATAAGAAACGCTCTGCCTTGCCTTAAGGTCTTCATAAAAATCAAAGGCTGAGCCGGAAAAGTTAAATTTATATTTGAACGTGTAATTTACCTGGTAGGTATCGCCTCGTCTGATAAAATCCTTGATCTTTTCTATGTTATCTATATATTCTTCCCTGGCAATGCTGGGGCGTAGATTTTCTAAAGCGTAATGGAGATTTTTGCGCTGCAGGAGATCCATCTTTTCTCTATGTGTAAATATGGCGGGCTTCTTATATACGCCAAACCACATCAAAGGAAAGAAGGATTTTTTGCCCAGGCCCTTTAGATTCTCTTCGAATGAAAAACCTGCCTCGTAAGAGATAAAGCCGGCTGCATAATAGCCTTTGGAGATACAGGCCTCCAGTTCCAAAAATGCTGACCCAATATCTTCCGGTTTATAACACGCGATTATCTTGACGGGGTTGGAAAAAAGATAGGAACGGCGATTATCTTTATCGAACCTATTCGTCTCAAGAAAGACAAAATTATCTTTTGGAAGTTTAAACATTTGGAAACAAGGCCTCTCCAGCTAAAGCGTTGCTAAATAAGATCCTGATATCTTAAATCTTTTGATCAACTTTAAGCCGTGTTTTTCGACCAGTTTTCTATCGGAAAAATAATAATAGTCGGCCCTACTGTCAAAATCCTCCCTTTGCACATACCTCATCCAGGTCAAGTTATTTTTCTCTATATAAAAATTGATACCTGGTTCAAATATCCAGTCAACGTTCATCTGGATAGAGCCGGGCTTTAAATCTCTACCCTTGTTTATATCCATTATGAAGTTCATCATCTCCTTTGTGGAGGCATCGTATTTCCAGGAGTGATAATGGGTAAAATTAAA
Organism: Candidatus Omnitrophota bacterium; assembly: GCA_013202925.1. Taxonomy (GTDB): domain Bacteria; phylum Omnitrophota; class Gorgyraeia; order Gorgyraeales; family Gorgyraeaceae; genus JABMRA01. The sequence goes on from JABMRA010000039.1 coordinate 6,338, forward strand.
ACTGGTTATGAAATGTATCAGAAAAACAATGCTTATGAAATAAAATACGGTGTTAAATAGCGGACTGACAAAACTTCTTTTGATAGATCCGAGGCTTTCCCGTAAAATCAAAATAAAGATCAAAAAGATAGGAATAAACCAAATGCCCGTTCTTCCAATAGGATATTTTATACCAAAAAACCTGTGCCACAGGAGGATGTTAAAATAGGATATGAATAATAATACTGCTGTACAGAACAGATAGCGGTCTATCAAACTAAATCTTTGTCCCCTTGCCAATCTATATAATAAAACTGCGAATAAAAAAATAAGTGAAATTATTATAAACCATTTGACCAGCAAGGCCATATCCAGATCAAAATAGGCCCTGTCATATAGAGAGCCTTTTATAAGGCTTATTACGGTATCATTCCAGAATCCAGTAACACCGCCGTAGTAAAACTCCTTTGCTTGCAGCAACTCAAACAATCCTTTGGCATAAATTGCCGCTAAAATTACTATAGACAAGGCAGCGGGAAAAAGGATTCTTTTGAAAAGTCGGCTCAAGATAAACATTGCCCGTTTTTTCTGTTTTATTAAAACCGTTGATTCTTTAATTTCCAATAAGATAAATATACTTATTATAGAAAAAAATGCGCCTAAAAAAGGTACCGATAGCATCGAAAAAACAAGCATTGTCAAAGATAAAAGTGTGTAGTTAATATCGTTCGATCCTGGCTCCTTTATCCTCCTAAATAGATAATACAAACTAAGGATTAAAAACCCCAGAGCGAGAGAATACCCCCTCCCGCAGGAGAAAAAATCAAGCATAAAAGGATGAAATACCAAAAGAGAAACACCTAATAATAAATGATGTTTCTTTAAAAAAAGTTTTAATAATCTATATATACCTACCAGATACAATGCGTGTCCCAATAATGCCGGGATCCTTATCGCAAATTCAGAAACTCCAAAAATTTTTATGCATATCTTGACTAAAAGGGTATTTAAAAGGTGGTTATTTGACTTGTGTGAGAGGGCGTAAGTAAAAATTTCGGAAAAAGAACCTAATGCATGGATAAGGTAAGTTACTGCTTCGTCGTGAGTGATCGATAAAAAATATGCTCTGATAGCGGTGTATAAAAAAGCTACGAAAATGAAGATCTTTGCTAGGTTCTTATAGGGGTATAATTTTATATCTTGAGCGGCGGGCAATAAAAGACCTCTTAATATTCAATTCCTACGAAGCCAAGCGCGAAAGCTGCTTGGCGTAGTAGAATGGCGGAGGAGGAAGGATTCGAACCCTCGAGGCCCTTACGAGCCCAGCCGCTTTCGAGGCGGCCCCATTCAACCACTCTGGCACTCCTCCTGTAAAATAGTTTACATTTTTGACATTGTTAAAAATGTAAACTTTACTGCGAAGCAAAATGGTGCGCCCACCCTGGTTCGAACAGGGAATCTACGGCTTCGTAGGCCGGCACTCTATCCAATTGAGCTATGGGCGCGGCTTGCCCTCCGTAGCATGCTACTATGCTTAGCCCTATTTGAGCGTAGGAGGGTGTGATTTTTATAGAAATATAATACTACTTTAGCAGGGTAAAGACAAGATTTAAAACTTTACACCTTAGTCATTGAGAAAAGTGTAAAGTTACTGATCCAGGCGCTGGCGGAAGTCGCTCCAGGGAAACCTAGTTCCAGGGCATTCTGTAGAGGCCCCTTTTACCTGGCCGTGGCCCAAGATGTGAGAATTGGAGATGCGATAGTAATCCTTTAATACATTCACTAGATAAACAACGGCTTCCATCTGTTTTGACGTAACACTGTCTTCGCTGAAATTCCCAACCAGGCACACGCCGATGCCTCTATAATTCATCTCATTTGCCTTACAGTGCGCGCCGTCCTCCTGATGGATCCAGCGCGGGGAGACTTCTATTTGGCCGTCCTCTTTCCCGGAAGTGCCATTGTCAATCACAAAATGATACCCCAGGCCTTTCCAGCGCCTATTTGCATGGGCATAATCAAAATCAAGCGCATTCCCAACATCCGTTGCGCTGTGGTGGATGATTATGTAATCCCATTTTCTGGAAGGGTATAAGGGTATCACTGATCTTAACGGCGCTGCATCTGGTATGAAAAGTCTCTGGCCCTTTTCCAGGACCGCAGCGTCCTTTAATCTATTCGCGCTGACAATATCCTCTATTTCAACATCATACATCTTGCTTATCCGCCATACTGTCTCTCCGGGCGCAACCTCATGGTGCACATCACCCCTCAATATATCAGGCGCGCCTATCACCTTTCCCGGGATAGTTGGATATGGTTCAATAGTATGGATATGCCTTGCTGCCGGCCCTGCGCAGGAACTAAGCACCATTGCAAGAAAAATATTGAGTACAAAGATTATCCTTTTCGCTCCGCTCATATTACCTCACCAGTTCCTTTAAAGGCACTATCTTGATACCTTGTTCCTCAAGTTCTGGGATAATATCCATTATAACCTTAAGGGTGGTCCTTTTATTATGCCCCACCCCGATAGCGCTGCCCTGTTTCATTGCTATACTGGCCAGCTCCTGGATCTGCCCTCTTATATAGGCCTCAAAATTTTCCAAATCCGTCTGATCTGTCAGATCCAGAAATACATCCCTTTGAGCAAATCTCAATTTTATATCGCGGGCGACATCCGGACACACAGAATCTGCAGTCGTTGCGCTATCCAGAAAAAACAGGCCCCTCTTTTTTAATGCGCTGAGGATAACCCTCATCACCTTTTCCTCTTCTGTTGCCTTTGAACCCTGGTGGCCTGAGACGCCGATAAGGCCCGGAACAGTCCTGATATTGTCCTCCAATAGAGAAAGTATCTTTGCCTCTTCCATATTAGTCCGGATAGTGTTACGCTCTGCTGCTATGTTGCTCTTGGATTCCAGCGGAAGATGCAGGATGATATCATACAACTCTCCGCCCTTACCGGCTGCCTCAGCAACATAACTTGAATAGCGCAGGTCCGGCAATATGGACAGCGTAAGCGGCCTATCTATCTGCAGCAAAAGATCGATGTTTCTGCGATTATAGCCCCAGTCATCGATTACAAATGCAACAAGGCCTTTGGGCGTAGCAGGCCTAACGCCTCTATATAATATAATGACGAATCCTGATATTACAAATATAATTACTACTATTATAAATATATTCTTTTTCATCCTCATAAGATTATACCGCCTAAAACAAAAAACCCCAAGCGAAAT
>JABMRA010000040.1 GCA_013202925.1 Candidatus Omnitrophota bacterium
AGCGTGGTGGAGTATTATAGACAGAGGTGAGATTGCTCGCCTCGCTTCGCGGGCGAAGCGGACTTCGTTAAACTACCATTGCAAGGCACCTCGCAATGACGAGTAAACTACCATTGCAAGGCACCTCGCAATGACGTTGTTGCAATGACGAGGTGAGATTGCTTCGTGGGTCGATTTTAGGGCGTTCCTCGCAATGACGTTGTTGCAATGACGAGGGCCTCGCTCGCAATAACAATGGTTTTATATGATCTATCTTTTTTCATTCCTTTCAGCGTTATTGCTTTCCCTGGTTTTAACCCCTGTTGTTAAAAAAATAGCTATAGCTAAAGGGTGCGTGGCAAAGCCCCGCGAGGACCGCTGGCATAAAAAAGAGACTGCTCTTTTTGGCGGCATAGCGATTTTCCTTTCATTTTTGATCCCCTATCTTTTGTTTACCAATTTTACTATAGAAACGATCGGCATCATCTTGTGCGGGGTGTTTGTATTCGGCTTCGGGCTTTTTGACGATAACTTCCATATAAAACCGCATACAAAGCTGATAGGACAGATCGTCATAGCCTCTCTCTTAGTCACATTCGGCGTCCACATCAAGATCATCCCTTATCAACTGGTGGCAGTGCCTCTTACTATTTTTTGGGTAGTGGCTATAATGAACGCCTTTAATCTCCTGGATAATATGGATGGCCTGTCAGGGGGGATCGCTCTTATTGTGAGTGGGATACTTGCGCTATACGCGTTTTTGAACGGGAGCGCGGAGATCAGGCTGCCCGCGTTGATACTGATGGGGAGTTTACTGGGGTTTTTACGGTATAATTTTAGCCCTGCCAAGATCTTCATGGGTGATTCAGGCAGTATGTTCATAGGCTTTATGCTTGCTACAATGACGCTTCAGGGCAGCTGGCAGGAATCAACTCATCTGGCAATGATAGTGGCGATACCGTTTTTGACCCTGGCAGTGCCTTTATTTGACACGACCTTTGTGGCCCTTGCGAGACGTTCTACCGCTCACAATGTTTTTCAGGGAGGCAAAGACCATTTATCGCACAGGATGGTTGTTTTGGGGCTTTCTGAAAGAGGGGCTGTATTGGTGCTTTATGCTATAAGTATTGTCTTCGGGGCTATCAGCGTATTGTCAATGTTCGTGAGGCCCACAGTGACCCTCGTGCTTGTTTTGCTGGCTGGCGTGACCCTCGTCTATTTTGCTAATTTTCTGGGCAAGGTAAAGGTATATGAGGATAAGGATGTAAAGACCATTAAAAAGAAGAACGGCAATGTGATATTGGGCGGCATGGTGATGTATAAAAGGAGGATATTGGAGGTGGCAATTGATTTTATCCTGATATGCGCGGCTTATGTCACAGCGTATTTATTGAGATTTGAGGGGTTGCTGGTTGGACAGAATCAGGAGATCATCGTAAAATCCCTGCCGCTCATATTGATCATAAAATATCTGGTGTTTTTCAGGTTCGGGCTTTACAGGGGGATCTGGAGATATGTCAGCATAAGGGACTTGATAGATATCTTTAAGGCAGTGACGGTTGCTTCAGCTATATCAGCCATGGCTATCCTTTTTATCTGGAGATTCCAGGGGTTTTCAAGGGCTGTTTTTATCATAGACTGGCTTCTGTTGTTTGTGTTTGTAGCCGGAGCGAGGATACTCGAGAGGATCTATAAAGAGATGTTTGATGAGGCGCGCCTGAAAGGGAAAAGGGTATTGATATACGGGGCGGGCAATGCCGGTGAATTCGTTTTGCGCGAGATAAAAAATAATAAGGTATTGCAATATAAGCCTGTGGGGTTTCTGGATGATGACGAGGAGAAGATAGGCAGGCGCATACAAGGGGTGCCTGTGCTGGGCTCGCGGGAAGATATCTCCAAGGTGGTAAAGCATAATGACGTGCAGGAGATAATACTCGCCATACCATACCTTCCTAAAGATGTATCTGATGATATAGAAGGTTTTTGCAGATCACTTGACATAACCTGCCGCAGGATGTCAGAGATTTTACCAAAATAGGGATTGCTTCGTCCCTTGACTAATCCCCCTAAATATGGTATATTTGGGGTAGTCGGATACCCTAAATTAAATATAATTAGGGTAATGTGAAAGGCAGTATGTATGAAGATCATTAAAAGAACTATACAGGAAGGCATAGAAGCCAGGTTGTTTAAGGGCAAGGTCATTATTATTTACGGGGCCAGGCAGGTTGGAAAGACCACCCTGATCAAGGAAATTCAAAAGAAATACCCTGATGTATCGATCTATTTTAATTGCGACGAGCCTGATATAAGAGAGGCGTTTACCGATGTTACTTCTACGGAAATAAAAAACTTTATAGGGACAAAAAGACTTGTTTTTTTAGATGAGGCGCAAAGGGTCGAGAACATTGGCTTGTCTTTGAAGATAATGGCTGATACTTTTCCGGAAGTTCAGGTAGTGGCTACAGGATCTTCGTCATTTGAACTCTCCAATAAGATCAATGAACCCCTTACCGGAAGAAAATATGAGTTTCATCTGTACCCTTTTTCTATTAATGAATTGAAAGAGTTCTATTCATGGCCCGAAATCTTAAGGATACTGGAAACGAGGATACTGTTAGGGATGTATCCCGAGATAGTTCAGACGGGTCAGGATGAGGTCAGGGCGTTATTAAAGAATATAACCAGCAGTTATCTGTATAAAGATGTCTTTCAGTATCAGGGTATAAAGAACCCTGATGTTTTAGAGAAGCTGCTGCGGTTACTGGCCCTGCAGGTAGGTAATGAGGTCTCTTATAATGAATTGGCCGGCAGTTTAGGGATCGATAAAAAGACGGTTTCCAGTTATATCCGGATATTAGAAAAGGCATTTGTTGTATTCAGGCTCGGGCCTTTTAGCAGGAATCTAAGAAAGGAATTGACCAAGCTCAGGAAGATATATTTTTATGATACCGGCATAAGGAATACCCTGATAAATAATTTTAATAATTTTGACCTGAGGCAGGATGTCGGCGCATTGTGGGAGAATTTTATCATAAGCGAGAGATTAAAGTTTAATAGCAATCGAGGCAGGGATGTTAATATATATTTTTGGAGGACACACCAACAGCAGGAGATAGATTATATAGAGGAGAAGGACGGCCGGCTTTCGGGTTTTGAGTTTAAATGGAAGAAGGGGCCGTTTAAGGCACCGAAATTATTTATTGATAGTTACCCTGAGAGCAGTGTCGAGCTTGTTACAAAGGAAAATTTTAAGGATTTTTTGAGCTGAGATGAGCTGAGGTTAGATGAGATGAAAATCGGAATAGATATACGTTCGACACTCAAGAAAAAGACAGGTATAGGGAAATACACCCTTAATCTGATCAATGCATTAGCGCAGGTTGATGCGGGAAATAGTTATTATCTTTACAGCCGGAAGGGGATTTTGGATTTTAAGAGGCGGCTGCCGGGGTTGCCGGGCGGGAATTTCTCGCACTCTGTGGATTATTTTAAAAGAGGGCCCGGGGCGGTTTTGCCGGATGTGGATGTATTTCATACCTCGTCGTATGATTTGGGGAAACCTCGGGCGGATAAGTTTATTGTTACAATCCATGATGTGATCGTCAAGGCGTATCCGCATGGGCACAGCGAGCAGACGATCAAAGAGGTCGATGAAAAATTAAAGAGGGTTTTATATGAGGCAGATATCCTGGTGGCAGACTCGCATAATACCAAGGCAGATCTAATAAGGTTTTACGGAGTGGATGAAGAAAGGATACGGGTTGTATATCCGGGGGTGGATGTCAGGGACAAGGGACAAGGGACAAGGGACAAGGCCGGTGGCGAGAACTACATACTTTTTGTCGGGACGCTGGAGCCGAGGAAGAACGTCAATGGGCTTATAAAGGCATTTGATTGGCTGAAAAAACAGCATGGTATAAAGCACAAACTTTATATCGCGGGGATGAAGGGATGGATGTTTGAGGATATATTTAAGGCGTATGAGGCGGCAGAGTTTAAAAGGGATATAGTCTTTAAGGGGTATGTGAAGGAGGATGAATTAAGGGAGTTGTACAGAGGCGCTTCAGTATTTGTGTACCCGTCGTTTTATGAAGGGTTTGGCTTTCCTATAATAGAGGCATTCAGTTATGGCATACCTGTAGTTACATCCAGGGGTTCTTCCTGCGGCGAGATCGCGGGGGACAGTGCCCTGGCAGTCGATCCAACAGATCATAAAGAAATAGGCGAGGCAATATTGAAATTGATCAATGACGAGGGGCTGAGGAGAGAATTTTCTGAAAAGGGCATTAAGAGGGCCAGGGGGTTTTCATGGGACAGGACCGCAAGGGAATTTGTAAGGTTATTTACGGAGTGAGGGGTTCAGGTCAGGGTCGTTGTAGAGTTTGTGCTGTTTATAGGATTTGAGGAGTTTCCTGCCGGAGTAGTAGTCGTCCAGTAATCCTTCCAGACATTTTAATAGATCCTTAGAGCGCTCCCGCACCTGTTTTAGCATATTGGCGCATCTTTCTGTGTGGGATTTACCGGCGTCCCTGCGCTCGATCTCTTTTTTGAGATTGTGGGCCCTTAGGGCAAGGACAGTCAGGCGGTCGAATACGCTTCCTGGTGTCTCTGAGTTCAAAGGCGCGGATCCGTTGATTTGTTTGAGTTTTTGCTCAATAGCCTCTTTTATTATAGCGTCGATCGCGTCTATCAGGTCATTTCTTTTCTGGTTATCCCTGTCGATGTTTCTTTTAAGGCCGGCTATGGTCTTATCAGGGACATCTGTGCGTCTTGCCTCATCCTCATAACCCCATACCTTGAAGTTTGTAACCAGGAGTTCGTGCAGGGTTTTTTCTAATGGGGTAATGCCCGGGTTTTTATTCTCACCCTTATATAGAGAGACTATCAGGCCAGGTAGAGACCCGAACCAATTACAGGAATTTACAGAAATCTTTGTCATAATGCCTATATTATAGCACCTTATATTTCCATTGACAATCAGTTATTTTTTGCTATAATGGTTCTACAATTCAATAAGATCTTCGGGACGGGGTGGAATTCCCCACCGGCGGTATAGTCCGCGAGCCCTCTACGCCATAGGCGGAGAGGCGAGCAGACCCGGCGCAATTCCGGGACCGATTGTTAAAGGCTAGATGGGAGAAGATAAAAGGCAGATTGCCCTATACCCGAAGATTTTCTTCGGGTTTTTTGTTGGGCGAGGGGAAATATGAAATTCAATACGATTCCAGAGGTCATGCAGGATTTTAAAAAGGGCAGGATGGTCATTGTCATAGATGACGAGGGCCGCGAGAACGAAGGCGACCTGGTTATAGCAGGCCGGTTTGCTGATGCCGAAGCCATAAACTTTATGATAAAGCATGGCAGGGGGCTTGTGTGCGTGCCCATGGAAGGCAAGAGGCTGGACCATCTGGGCCTGCACCCTATGTTTGAGGATAACCAGGACCAGTATAAGACCGCGTGGGCGATTTCTGTTGATGCCAGGCGAGGTACTACCACAGGCATATCCGCGCATGACCGCGCTATCAGCGTAAAGGCGCTTATTGACCCAAAGACAAAAACACCTGACCTTATGAGGCCAGGGCATGTGTTTCCGCTCCGCGCAAAACAGGGCGGGGTGCTGACGCGCGCAGGCCATACAGAGGCATGCGTGGACCTTGCTAAACTGGCAGGGCTTTATCCCGCAGGGGTGATCTGCGAGATAATAAAGGAAGACGGGGCCATGGCCAGGACCCCGGACCTTATAAAATTTTCCAGGAAATACGGCCTGAAGATCTGCACGATCGCGGATCTGATAGAATACAGGCGGCGCTCGGAAAAACTGGTAACCCGCATTACCTCAACTGAACTCCCTACAGAATTCGGCGATTTCAAACTGCACCTTTACGAATCAAGCATAGACAAATCCCATCATATCGCTCTCGTGAAAGGCAATGTCCGCGCCAATGGCCCTGCCGCACTCGTGCGAGTGCATTCGCAATGCCTTACAGGCGATATCTTTGGCTCAAAAAGATGCGACTGCGGAGAGCAGCTCAGGCAGGCCATGCGGATGATCAGCCAGAAGGGGTTGGGTGTGCTTTTATACATGAGACAGGAAGGCCGAGGCATAGGGCTCATGAACAAGATCAGGGCGTATGCGCTGCAGGACAAAGGCCTGGATACTGTAGAGGCCAATGAGGCGCTTGGTTTTGGGCCGGACCTCAGGGACTACGGCATAGGCGCGCAGATACTCGTGGACCTGGGCCTGAAAAAGATAAAGTTGATCACGAACAACCCGAAGAAGATAGTGGGGCTTGAGGGATACGGGCTTGAGGTAGTAGAGCGCGTTCCTATTGAGATAGAGCCGAATCACCAGAACAGGAAATATCTCAGGACCAAGAAGGAGAAATTGGGACATACATTGAAATTAAAAGGATAAGGTCCCTCGCCGCGTATACATGGGTATAGGTCGGCTCGGGATCAAATTTTGCTTCGCAAAATTTGGGAGGTGCAGGATGGTAAAAACCATTCAAGGGCAATTGATTGCAAAAGGAAAGAAGTTCGGCATCGTTGCTTCCAGGTTCAATGATTTTATAACGAATCGTCTCCTGGAAGGGTGCATGGATACGCTTTTGAGGCATGGCGCAAAGGACAATGACTTAGAGGTCGTGTGGGTCCCGGGCTCATTTGAGATCCCTGTGCTGGCGCATCGCATGGCAAAATCTAAAAAGTATGACGCGGTGATATGTCTTGGCACTGTGATCAGGGGCTCGACCCCGCATTTTGATTATATTGCCAGCGAGGTCGCAAAGGGCATTGCGCATGTTTCTTTTTCAACAGGCGTGCCCGCGATATTCGGCATTATTACCGCTGATTCGATCGACCAGGCAATAGAAAGGGCAGGCACAAAGGACGGCAACAAGGGCCGTGACGCAGCCCTGTCAGCGATCGAGATGGCTAACCTGATAGGCGAGATTTAAATGAGAACATCCGCCACAAAGCACGGCGGATTTAATTCACACCTTCGCAGAAGCGAAACATAGGAGATTGTGTTGCGAAAATCAAAGATTTTCACAACACAAGTGTTCATTAAATGAGAAGAAGGACATTGGCGCGCGAGTGCGCCTTAAAGATCTTATACAGGATAGAGATCTCCAGGGATTCTTTGGAGATCAGCATGGAAGATTTCTGGTCAAGGGAGGCGGCTGGTAAGGAAGTGAGGGCGTTTGCGGATTCTCTTGCAAAAGGCACGATGGGAAATCTCTCCAGGATCGACGGGATTATCTCCAAGCACGCGGATAACTGGGGGATCAAGAGGATGGCAGTGATAGATAAGAATGTCCTGCGGCTGGGGACCTTTGAGCTTCTGTATATGGACGAGATACCTCCCAAGGTCTCGATCAATGAGGCAATAGATCTCGCTAAGAAATACGGGGACGTGGATTCCGGAAAATTTGTTAATGGGATCCTGGATAAGATAAGGAAGACAGAGTGCAAAAAGTAGCTGACCTACATGTGCATACCTCTCTATCGGACGGGACGTTCTCGCCCGAGAAGGTGGTGGAATACGCAAAGGCAAGGGGTCTGGACGCGATCGCGATAACAGACCATGACTGCTGTGACGGGATCACGCCTGCTATTATAGCGGCAAAGGACCTGGATCTGGAGGTCATCCCTGGCGTGGAATTGACCGCGGAATTGGACGAGGACGAGATACACCTGCTCGGCTATTTTATTGACTGGCAGAACGAGCGGTTTCTGAAAGATCTGAGAGAGATCTCAGAGGTGAGGGATGAACGCGCAAAAGAGATCTTGAAAAAATTGAGAGAGCGCGATGTTGAGATTTCCGAAAACGAACTCTTTGAATTGAGCGGCCCGGGCTGCGTGGGGCGGCTGCATATCGCGCATCTTTTGGTAAAAAAGGGATTTGTTTACTCCATCCCGGAGGCATTCAGAAAATATCTAGGTAACGGCGGCACCTGTTATGTTAAGAAATTTAAATTATTGCCGGCTGAGGCAGTGGCTATGATCAAAGGTGTCGGCGGGATAGCTGTTTTGGCCCATCCCAAAATGACTCATATCAGGGATAAATCCACAGAAGACATTGTCAAACTGCTTGTAGAGGATGGTGTGGAGGGGATCGAGGTATATCATTCTGACCATAAAGTCAAGGACGAGCAAAAATTTAAGGCGCTGGCTGAAAAATACAATTTGGCCGCAACGGGCGGTTCTGATTGTCACGGCCTTGGCAAAAAAGAAGTCCTTATAGGCAAAGTAAAGATCCCCTACGAATTGGTAGAAAAACTCAAACAAAGGCAAAATGGACAGACATGAATTTTTCATGAAAAAGGCGCTGGAATTGGCTGAGAATGGCAGGGGCGCTACGAGCCCTAACCCCATGGTAGGCGCAGTGGTGGTAAAGAATGGCAGGATCGTCTCAACCGGTTATCACAGGCGGGTGGGGGCCTTGCACGCGGAGGCCATTGCCCTGAGAAAGGCCGGGAAAAAGGCAAGGGACGCTACGCTTTATGTTAATCTCGAACCCTGCGCGCATGTGGGCAGGACGCCTCCGTGCACAGATACGATTATAAAGAGCGGGGTGAGGAATGTTTTTTGCTCGATGAAAGATCCTAATCCTTTGACCAGCAGCCGCGGCATAAAAATATTGAAAAAAAACAATATCAGGGTCTCTACGGGTTTACTGCAGGAAGAGGCAGAGAGATTGAACGAGGTCTTTATAAAGTTTATAACAAAGAGGATACCGTTCGTAACCTTGAAGATGGCAGAGTCGCTGGATGGCAAGATTGCCACAAGAAAAAGGGATTCCCGATGGATCAGTTCCGAGGTCTCCAGAGGCCATGTGCACAGGTTGCGCAGTGAGGTAGACGCGGTACTGGTAGGCGTAAACACTATTTTAAAAGACGACCCTTTGCTTACATCAAGGAGCCGGCGTTCGCCTATCAAGGTCGTGCTGGACCCGTATTTAAAGACCCCGGAACGCGCCAGGATCTTTTCAAAAAAATCTCCGGCCTTGAGCATTGTAGCAGTGCTGAAGAGATCCCTGCAAAAGAGATCAGTTGCTGAAAAGATCAAGCGCCTGAGCAAAAAGGGCGTTTTGATTATAAGCTGTCCTGGCAAGAGCAACAGGATAGATCTAAGGCATGTTTTAAGGGAATTGGCAGAGCTCGAGATCGCTCATTTATTGGTAGAAGGCGGCGGCGATACCGCGGCGGGTTTTATAGAAGAGGGGCTTGTGGACAAGGTCTTGTTTTTTATAGCGCCCAAGATAATCGGCGGCAGGGATGCAGTGACTTCAGTCGAAGGCCGCGGTGTGGACATGGTTAGAAGATCCGTAAGGCTAAAGGACTTTAGGGTTGATACGAGCGGCAATGATATCCTGGTGGAAGGGTATCTTGGCTGAAGGTGCGGAATGCTTGACACTTTAGTCCTGGACTAAAGTGTCAAGCAT
>JABMRA010000008.1 GCA_013202925.1 Candidatus Omnitrophota bacterium
ACGAATTGCAGGATTTGAAGGAAAAATTGCATAAGACAATACAGCTGGAGGAATTTGAGGAAGCGGCCCGGCTCCGGGACAAAATCCGCGATATAGAAAATAAGAAAAAATAAGTGAGGTCATGATCCGCCGTGGCGGCTCATTTGAGGAGGGGATTTTCATGAATGTAGATGATCTGTTGAATGATAAGGGCGAGTGGTTGAGGTGCACGGGTCCGAATTCTGATATCGTGATGTCTTCGCGCATCCGCCTGGCCAGAAACCTGTCGAAATATCCTTTTTCTCACTGGGCAAGCAAGAAGGAACAGCAGGAGATCCTGCAGATTTCAAAGAAGGCAGTCGCCTCATCCAAAAAGATAAAAAGTTCTTTGTGCCTGGATATGAGTAAATTGGATACCCTGGATAAGCAGTTTTTGGTAGAGAGGCACTTGATGAGCAGAGAGCATACCGTGAACGCAGAAAACAAAGGCCTGTGCATAGGAGAGAGGGAAGTAGTAAGCATAATGATAAACGAAGAAGATCACCTCCGTATCCAGGTCATGAAATCAGGGTTCGACCTGAGAGACGCATGGCACATAATCAACGATATAGATAATGAGCTTGGCGGTTCATTGCCTTACGCGTATTCTATGGATTTCGGTTATTTAACGGCCTGCCCTACGAATACCGGCACAGGCATGAGGGCCTCTGTAATGCTGCATCTGCCCTCGCTTGTAATGACAAAGCAGATAGGCAAGGTCCTGCAGGCCATTACAAAACTCAGCCTTACGGCAAGAGGCCTTTACGGCGAAGGCACAGAGGCGACCGGTAATTTTTTCCAGATATCCAACCAGGTTTCCTTAGGGCACAGGGAAGAGGATATCATTGATAATATTGAGAGGATCATCAAGCAGATCATAGATCATGAACATAGCGCGAGAGAGGCGCTTTTGTCACAGAACAGGTCTGTGCTTGAGGACAGGATATGGCGCGCCTATGGTACGTTGAAGAGCGCTCATATAATATCAAGCAGCGAAACCATAGACCTGCTTTCACTTGTCAGGCTGGGCGTTGATTTGAACCTGATAGGGAAGTTGGACCGGGCGCTTATAAATGAATTGTTTATAATAACTCAACCTGCGCATCTTCAGAAGATCGAAAAGAAGAAGCTTAACCCGAACGAGAGGGATGTAAAGCGGGCGCAGATAGTCAGGGACAGACTCGGGATAAAATAATAAAGCACCAAAAAAATGGAGGATGACATGTTTAATCGTTTCACTGAACGGGCAAGAAAGGTGATCCTACTCGCGAAGGAAGAGGCCAAGAGGTTTAATCATGATTATATCGGAACGGAACATATCCTGCTTGGACTTGTAAGAGAAGGAGAAGGGGTTGCCGCAGTCGTGCTTCAAAAGATGGGTTTGAGTCTCCAGCAGATACGCCTGGAGATAGAAAAGATCGTGAAGCCAGGCCCAAGCACGGTTATTTCCGGGGATATCCCTTTTACACCAAAGGCAAAAAAGGCGATAGAGCTTTCCGGTGAAGAGGCAAGGTCATTGGGACATAATTATATCGGGACAGAGCATATTTTATTGGGACTGATAAGGGAAGGCGAAGGCGTGGCATCCCAGGTCCTTATGAATATGGGCGTGGATTTAGACAAGGTGAGGCGTGAGACGGTCGAGCTCCTCGGCTCTGCAACGCCTGGTTTTACAGCCGGACCCCCAGGCGGCGGCGCAAAGCATGGCGGATATGGCCCTGCAGCCGGGACCAAGACAAGCTCAAAGACGCCCGCACTTGATGCATTTGGCAGAAACCTTACCAATCTGGCGCGCGACAATAAGCTAGACCCTGTGATCGGAAGGCAGAACGAGATCGAAAGGGTGATCCAGATACTCTCCAGGCGGACCAAGAACAATCCCGTGCTATTGGGCGAGGCAGGCGTTGGTAAAACAGCTATTGTAGAGGGATTGGCGCAGAAGATAGTAAAAGGCGATGCGCCAGAGATATTGAGGGACAAACAGGTCATTATCATAGACCTCGCACTTATGGTTGCAGGCACAAAATACAGAGGCCAGTTTGAGGAAAGAATAAAGGCAGTGATGGACGAGATAAAACGCTCTAAGAATGTGATAATATTTATAGACGAGCTGCATACACTGGTAGGCGCGGGCGGCGCAGAGGGGGCAATAGACGCCTCGAACATCTTAAAGCCAGCGCTTTCAAGGGGCGATATCCAGTGCATCGGCGCGACCACCATGGATGAATACAGAAAATATATTGAAAAGGACGCAGCCCTTGAAAGACGTTTTCAGACAATAATGGTGGACCCGCCGACAGTTAACGAAACAATAGAGATACTAAAGGGCTTGAGAGACAGGTACGAGGCGCATCACAAGGTAGAGATCGTAGACGAGGCATTAGAGGCCGCAAGTAAGTTTTCAGACAGATATATTTCCGGCAGGTTTTTGCCGGACAAGGCCATTGACTTAATAGATGAGGCAGGCGCAAAGGCAAGGCTTTCTATCATGACTGCGCCGCCAGAGATAAAGAACATGGAGACTGATATAGAGAATATACGCAAGGAAAAAGACGCTGCGATAAAGGAGCAGGATTTTGAAAAGGCCGCCCGCTTAAGGGATCAGGAAAAAGAGGCGCGTAAAAAACTCGATAAGGCCAGGCAGCAGTGGAAAAAGTCCAGGATGGAGGCAAGGCCAAAGGTCGATGAAGAGCTGATCGCAAATATCGTTTCAAAATGGACAGGCATACCTATTGTCAGGCTGGAGCAGAAGGAGTCAGAGAAACTTTTGAAGATGGAGGACCAGCTTCACGAAAGGATCATTGGCCAGGACGAGGCAATAAGCGCCATTGCCCATGCGGTGAGGAGGTCTCGCGCGGGAATAAAAAATCCCAAGAGGCCTATCGGTTCCTTTATCTTTCTCGGGCCTACCGGAGTGGGCAAGACGCATCTAGGCAGGGTGCTGGCCGACTTTATGTTCGGTGACGAAAATGCCCTTATCCAGCTCGACATGTCAGAATATATGGAGAAATTCAATGTCTC
>JABMRA010000009.1 GCA_013202925.1 Candidatus Omnitrophota bacterium
GGTGGAAGGGTATCTTGGCTGAAGGTGCGGAATGCTTGACACTTTATTCCTGGACTAAAGTGTCAAGCATTCCGGGGGTGGCAAAGGCAGGGTGCAAACAAGATGTTTACAGGGATAGTTGAAGAGATAGGGACAGTTTCAGGGATAAATAGAACGCGGGCAGGGGGCTGTCTTAAGATAAAGACAGGCAGTATTGCCTCGGACGCGAAATTGGGCGACAGCATAGCTGTCAACGGCGCATGCCTGAGCGTTACCGATATAAAAGGCAAGGACATTAGTTTTGACGTAATAGCGGAGACGCTTGCCAGGACCACGCTCGGAGGATTAAAGATAAACAACCCTGTAAATCTCGAGAGAAGTTTGAGGGCAGATTCGAGGATGGGCGGGCATTTTGTCTCAGGACATATAGATTACAAGGCCAGGATAATCGATATATTGAAAGGCCCAAAAGGCGCTGGTTTTAAGATCTCTCTTTTGTCTGAATTCTCGAAGTTTGTAGCCATGAAGGGCTCCATAGCCGTAGACGGCGTCAGTCTTACAGTGGCTGATCTCGCCAGAGAAAGTTTCACAGTATATTTGATCCCGCATACGTTAAAGATCACCACCCTTGGAAAAAAGAAGAAAGGCGACGGCCTTAATATAGAAACCGACCTCCTGGCAAAATATATTTCCAGGCACACCCAGAAACCCGACCTGCGGACCCTTCTCAAAAAGTACGATTATATATAAGTTGAACCCTGTAGTTAGTTTTAGTATAATAAGTGAGGGCATGGTTTGCGAAAATCTAGGATTTTCGCAAAACATTTGCCCGAACTTATCCCCCCTGCTTTCTTGCGAAAGCAAGAAGGGGGGATTAATTCGCACTATCATAGAAGAAAATCATAGAAGATTGATACTTGACATCAAAGATGTCAAGTATCAAGTGCTCATTTGAGAGGTGATATTATGATTATTGTAAATCTGGCAGGGCTTTTTATAATTATTATAGCATTTATATTGCTCACACGGAGATCCAAGGATTCCTCGTCCAAAGAAAGCGACGAAAAGATAAACGCCCTTCGCGCAGAATGGAGCAATACGCTTTCGGAAAACACGAAGCTTATCATGGAGCAATTGAATAATATGAACAATTCCGTAGGTTCCCAGCTCAGTAGTTCCACAAAGGTCTTTGGGGAACTCAGGCAGAGCCTCGGTTCTCTGGAGCAGAGGACGCAGCAGATCTACGAGGTAGGTAAGGATATATCAAGTCTTCAGGAGATCCTAAGGGCCCCAAAGATGAGGGGCGGGCTCGGGGAATTGTTTTTAGAGAATATCCTGGAACAGATAATGCCGCACAAGGATTTTTACGAATTGCAGTATTCATTTAAAAGCGGAGAGCGCGTAGACGCGGTAATAAAGATCGGAAAAAAGCTGGTGCCCGTGGATTCGAAATTTCCCATGGAGAGTTTCTCCCGTATTGTAGGATCCCAAAGTGATGATGATAAAAAACGCGCCAAGAAAGAATTTGTAAAGGCAGTAAGGGAGCACATAAGCTCTATTGCCGATAAATATATTCTGCCGGACGAGGACACGTATGATTTCGCGCTTATGTATATCCCCGCCGAGAATGTATATTATGAGGCGGTTATAAAAGACGATGATTTCGGAGAACAGAAATCAATATTTTCCCATGCTGTAACCAGAAAGGTCATCCCTGTTTCACCAAATAGTTTTTACGCGTATTTGCAGGTTATTATACTCGGCCTGAGAGGTCTGGGCATAGAAGAAAAAACCCAGGAGGTCATAAAGAAACTGGTGGCTTTAAAGGGTTCCCTTGAAAAGTTCAAAGCGGATTTCGATAAGATGGGCACGCATATAGAGTATATTAAATCGAGTTATGACAGGGCAGAGGATCGTCTCGAGAAGTTCGGCACCAAGCTTTCAACAATAGATTCCCTGGACAAGAAAAAGCGGATAGAAAAAATAGATCAGGGCGGGGAGTAGCGCAGCTTGGCTAGCGCGTCCGCCTCGGGCGGAAGGTCGCGGTTTAATGTTTTACGTATATGTATTAAAGAGCAAAAAGAACGACAAATTGTATACGGGTCACACCGAGGATTTAGAGAGACGAATCATGGAACATAATACTAAAAACGACAGAACCAAGTTTAGTTGTGTTAATGGGCCATGGGAGTTAGTATTTTTTGAAACTTTTGGTACAAGATCTGAAGCAATGAAGTACGAGAGATTTTTAAAGTCGGGCACTGGAAGAGAATATATAAAAGAGAAAATGGCGGAGGTTTAATATTCGGGGAGTAGCGCAGCTTGGCTAGCGCGTCCGCCTCGGGCGGAAGGTCGCGGTTTAATGTTTTACGTATATGTATTAAAGAGCAAAAAGAACGACAAATTGTATACGGGTCACACCGAGGATTTAGAGA
>JABMRA010000041.1 GCA_013202925.1 Candidatus Omnitrophota bacterium
CCTCTTAAAAGATAATAGCAAAGTGTTGGTAAAAGTACTAAAGCGATTATAGCTGCACCTATCATAGCAAATGTCTTTGTAAACGCAAGAGGCCTAAAAAGCTTGCCTGCCTGGCCTGTCAAAACAAAAACAGGGATAAATCCTACGATAGTAGTGAGCAATGCAAAAAGAACAGGCTTTCCAACTTCTTGCGCTCCAGATATGCAGACATTCAGCCTTTCGTCTGGAGCAAGGCGCTCCGCGCCCAATTCTTTGAGCCTCGTAGCCAATCTCCTGTAAATATTCTCGACCAGCACGCAGCCAGAATCCACCATGACGCCTATGGCTATTGCAATACCGCCTAAAGACATTATGTTGGCATCCACGCCATACTGGCGCATTAATATAAAAGAAAGGAGTACGCCTATAGGCAATACCATGGATATAACAACGCTTCCTCCAAAATGCAGCAAGAATACAAGAATTACAAAAACTGTAATTATTATCTCTTGAATCAGAGCACTTTTTAATGTATTGATGGCTCGCATGATAAGGCCTGTTCTATCATAAAAGGGGACTATTTTTACTCCTTTAGGAAGGCCTACTGAGAGTTCATCTATTTTTTTCTTAATATTCTCTATCACCTTAAGGGGGTTTTCTCCATACCTCATTAAAATAACGCCGCCTGTGACTTCTTTTCCTTCTTTATCCAAAGCGCCCCTTCGAAATTCAGGACCTATTGTCACGGTTGCGATATTCTTTACATATATAGGTATGCCCTCTTTAACCCCTACGACAATGTTTTCTATATCAGAAACCTTTTTTATAAAACCGATACCGCGGACAATGAACTCTGCGCCTCCTTCTTCAAATACCTTTGCTCCTACATCTATATTAGACTTCTGGACAGAGTCTATAACTTCGTGGATTTTAATATCGTGGGCTAAAAGTTTATTAGGGTCAATGTCTATCTGGTACTGTTTTACATATCCTCCAACAGAGGCAACTTCTGAAACGCCTTCAACAGCAGTCAATTGATAACGCACGTACCAATCCTGGATTGAGCGAAGCTCTGCAAGGTCATAACCATCTCCTTCTACTGTATACCAGAAAATCTGACCCAGGGCTGTTGCATCCGGACCCAAGGTAACTTTTGCGTCATCAGGAATATCTCTTTTTGCAAAATCCAATCTCTCCAATACCCTTGTCCTTGCCCAGTAAAAGTCTGTCCCCTCCTTAAAGATCATATTCACCAGGCCAAATCCGAACGCAGATGTCGAACGCACCACCTTTACTTTCGGCGTACCCATCAGTCCTGTTGTCAATGGATATATGACCTGGTCTTCTACATCTCTGGGGCTTCTTCCTGGCCAATCAGCATAGACAATAACCTGGAGTTCGCCTATATCCGGTATAGCATCTATAGGCGTCTCCTTCATCGAAGAAAAACCCCAGACAATAAGAAGCGCGAAGGTCGCTATGACGAGAAACCTATTCTTAAGACAACTTTCGATAATTTTATTTATCATTAGATGCTCCTAATTAATGCTGATGTCCTGCCGAGCCTTTTTTCTCTTCAGCGCCCAGCGCCCCGCCATACGCTGCTGCTGCCACACCTGAAAGCTGGCTCTGCGAATCAATAAGAAAGTTTGCCTTTGTCACAACCATCTCGCCTTCTCTCAGGCCGCTCAAGACAGGATAGAATTTAGATTCTGCTCCATCAATAACAGAAGTAGATTCTGGCCCTATCTTAATAATCCTTCCTTCATATACATCATTACCTTGATTAATCCAGACAATTTTACGCATGCCTGTATCCAGAACCGCAGCCTTTGGTATTGCCAGGACTTCGCGCTCTCCCTCAGGCCCCATATACATACTCATAATAATAATATCTACATACATCTCTGGTTTTAACTTCAGGTCAGGATTATCAACCTCTACTCTGAACCTTAAAGAGCGCGTCTTTGGATCAAGCACAGGATTTATAGAGATTATAACTCCATGAAATTCCTCGCCGGGTAGACTGGACGCAGTGACCTTTACTTCTCCATTTACCTTTACCCAGCCCAGTTCATATTCATAAACATCTCCATAAATCCACATCTTTCCCTCTGGCAAAATGAGGTTTGTCTGGACCTCTCTTTTCTCCTCCAATCCTACGATCTGGTCTTCGCTCAAGCCCAATAGTCTCAATTTTCTCTTTGAAGACTCAACCAGATTCAAGGCCCTCTCATTTATCTCTTCAATATTCCCTTGCTGGATCTTATCAAAGACCTTTAGGGCCGCGATAAATTCTTCCTGGGCGATCGCGAGCTCTGGGTCATAGGCAACCCTGCCTACTGTGCGGATTTCTTTATAGAGATGGAGTTTTTTTACAGATTCAGTCTGAACGCCTGCCCGCCTTATTTCATTACCCTTTATCTTAACCGTACTTACTACCCTTTTTAATTTATCCGCCTCATCTTTTGATAATTTCTTAAGGGGCATACCGCATATAGGGCAAAACTTCATGTCTGGAATTTCTTTTATCAAAAACACATGCTCTGTCCCTTCCATTCCACAACCATAATATGCAGCACTTTCTTCTCTGTCTTCTTTTCCGCCGCTTTGCTCGCCTCGCTTTCGCTTCGGCGAAGCGGGCGGCGAGATCTCGCCTTCGGCGGAATATACCGGCGTCAAATACATATTGCAGATCGGGCAACTCTTGTTACCTTTATTATACTCTTCCACAGAGACCTTTACGTCCGGATGCATGCCACAGGTATAATGTAATATCCCTTTGCTCACATCTTGCTTATCGCTTGTTTTACCCTGGCTACAACCTGTAATCGCAAAAATAGCAATAAGTAATATTATAAAAATATTTTTACCTTTCATTATAGATCCCTCCCAACAACTCGTTCAAGATATGCAATTGACTTCTGATAATCCACGATCGCCTTGTAATACGCAAGCCTTGTCTGTAAAAGCACCCTCTCGGAATCAAGCCAGTTTAAAAAATCCACCTTGCCTGTTTCATAGCTGGTCTTTGCCGCATCATAGGCCTGTTCTGCCTGCGGCACCAGGGCAGTTTTATAAAGAGAAACTATATCTCCATAGGTGGCTATTTTAAAATATAAATCCTCAACCTCATAATCCACGACATTTTCCGCGTCTTCGTGGTTTTTCTTGCTTGACTCTAAAAGCGCCTTTTTCTCCTTGACCTGGGCGTTTAATTTGCCAAACCAGATCGGGACATTTATTGACACTTTGCCCATCCACGCATCGTCACCGTCATTTGGCTGCGTGGTGCTGCCGCTTCCTATCTCGGTATAGTCAATACCAAATGTAAAATCAGGGAGATAATTCAATCTTGCCAGAGATCTTTCGTACTCAGCCCTTTCTATATCTAACTTGGAAGCGAGTAGCTGCTGACTGGACTCGTCTGATATCCTGTGAAGTTCGTCAAGTTCGTATGTAAATTCCACTGATTCAACATCACTGGTCTTGCCTAATTCTTTGCCCCTTGGCCTGTTAAGGAGCCTGTTCGCCTTCGCCTCTAAGCTCTTTCTATTCTGCTTTAAAAGGAATAACTTATCGATCAATTTTGAAAGCTCTACCTGCGCCTTGATGACATCCTGCTGGGGCGTAAGATTTGATTCATACTTGCGCTGCGCCACCTTCTCCAGGCCCTCTATTATTGCCTTTTCTTCCTCTGTTATTTTAATCGCCTTATCCACCCAGAAGATATCATAATACAAAAATTTTACATCCTTTATAATCTCGCGCTTTGCAGCTTCGTACTTTTCTTCCAATATGCTGGCGAGTTTGGCCTGCGCCTTTCCCTTAAGGCCTAATTTTCCAGGAAACGGGATCTTCTGAGAAACACCGTATTTATTTTCCTGCGGCCCGACCCCTGTCTCAACGCTCTCGCCAAAATATCCGTAGCTTGCCATTGGATCAGGAAGGCCTCTCACATATCTCGCTTTATACTCAGCTGCCTTCCATTCGCTATAAACTACTTTGATCTTTGGATTATTATTCAGCGCTTCATCAATAAGCGAACCAAGCGTTATTGTTTCTTCCGCGTACAAATATCCTAAAGGAGCAATCAAGCCAATTAATAATATTAAAAGAATTCGACAGATTTTCATATCAATGACTCCTCCTGAATCTCTGAATCAGGGCAATGATCTCATCTATCTTCTTTTCTTTCTCAGACTCAGATTTTCCTTTTAATGCATGGACCACACATCCATCAATATGCTTTCTAAAGATATTGCTCTCCACCCTGTAAAGCGCACCTATAATAGAGTGTATCTGGGTAATGATGTCAACGCAATATCTTTCTTCTTCTATCATCTTCTGTATACCTTTGATCTGTCCTTCAATTCTTTTTAGGGCTGTTAGCTGTTCTTGGTGTATTGTCTTTTGTTCTATCATGGTTTCCTCCCATTCCAAGTATACCCTACCCCCCTACCCTATGTCAAGCAAAATTTAGCACAATTTACGGAACGAAGTGAACGTAAATTGTATGGCTAAACTTTATCCTGAGAATGCGACAAGTAGGAGCATTCGAAGGAGCTCAAAAATAAAAAAAATCCCCCTCCCCTTCCGGGAGGAGGTTAAGGCAAATGCTTTACACTTTTGTCCTGGACTAAAGTGTAAACCTTAGAAGAGGTGTTTGGTCCTCAGGCATACCCTTACCAGCATCAGCATGACAGGTACCTCTATTAATACCCCTACTACTGTTGCCAGAGACGCGCCTGAAGACAGGCCAAACAGGACCGTGGATGTGGCAATGGCTACTTCAAAATGATTGCTTGCGCCGATCAATGCAGACGGCGCAGCATCCCTGTATGGAAGTTTCAGCCACCTTGCCAGGGCATACGTCAGGCCAAATATGAGACAGGTCTGTATAAAAAGCGGGATTGCGATCAGGAGTATTGTCTGGGGCTGGTTGATGATCAGCTCGCCCTTAAATGAAAATAAAAGTATAAGCGTGAAAAGCAAGGCGCTGATCGATACTGGGGTCAGATAATGTATGAACCTCTCTTCAAACCACTTAAAACCTTTTTTGGCAATGATAAATTTCCGCGTGTGATAGCCCAGAAAAAGCGGTACACCCACATACATCACCACAGAGAGCGCAATGGTCTGCCACGGGATAGGCATCTTATTCACACCCAACAGCCACCCGCCTAAAGGCGCATAAAGGAATAACATGGTCAGAGAATTTATAGCCACCATGACAAGCGTGTGGCCGTCATTGCCTTTGGACAGATGCCCCCAGATGAGCACCATTGCTGTACACGGCGCAATGCCCAGCAATATACATCCGGAGATATAAGAGCGGTAGAGCTCTACCTCCTGCCCTCCTTTAACGATCTCAAGGCCAGGGAGAAACTTCTTAAAAAACACTCCTAAAAATAAACTGGCTATGAAAAACATGGTGAACGGCTTTATACACCAGTTGATAAACAACGTAAGCAATACTGGCTTGGGCGCCTTACCTGCCTTTATAACCTCTCTAAAATCGATCTTCACCATGATGGGATACATCATGAAGAACAGGCATATTGCTATTGGTATTGACACATTATAAATAGAGATACTGTCTAATTTGATTGCGGCCTGCGGGAACATTTTCCCCAGCAATATCCCCACGCCAATACATGCAATCACCCATATCGTGAGATACTTCTCAAAAAAACTCAACCCGCGCTCTTCTGGGATAATCCTCTCCATCAACGCCTCCTAAAACACGTTAACCAGAATATATGACCATATATAATAAAAGCCGACAATAATAAATATGCCCCCTGTGGCCTTCCTGGCATATACCTCTAACTTTTGCACTTTAGAAAACCAGCGCGAAAATGATTTGACACCCAGGACAATGCCAAGAGAAAATACGACTACCGGGAGGCCTGTCCCTATTCCATAAACAAAAGGAAGCGCAATACCGTAATTATTATTCAGGGCCATGGGGATCAAGCTGCCGAAGAATAGCGCCGCTGATATAGGACAAAAAGACAGCGCAAATATTGCGCCGAGCATAAACGCCCCCTTGATGCCGGAATTTGCCAGGCCTTCTTTTTTTTCTTCAGACAAAGAGATGGCCGGCACATTAAACCTTATGATATCCAGGAGAAAAAGCCCTACAATAAAAAGAACAGGCCCCAGGACCCTGTTCATGTATCTCTGAAGAAAATTAGCCACGAGCGGCACGCTTACAAGTGAGGCCACAATAACAGAGCCTACTGCCGCATAACTGATCATACGGCCCAATGTGTAGGCCGCGCTTGTCCACAGTACTATTTTGGGGCGCGCGATCTTTCTTGATAAAAATGATACGGCCGCGATGTTGCTGGCAAGAGGACATGGACTTATTGAGGCGAGTATACCCAGCCACAAGGCTGAAAGAAATATCATCACTGACCCTCTTCTTTCCTGTGCAGAAAACCCCCTATCTCTTCCTTTATATAGTTATGAAATCTCTCTCTGTCGCCAAGATATTCCCAGATCTTCTGAAGATTCTTATATTCCGCCTCTGCGCCATCTATTACCCTGGACAGGATGACTGATTTTGTGTAAAGCTTGTAATCTTCGACAAAATGCGCGTTTTCCTTTTCATCAATATTTATAACATTGTACACCAACTCGCCTGATTCCAGTTCCTTTGCAAAAAACTTCTCAACCGCTTCTTTGGTGTACGTCTCGATCTTATAGCAATTAGAGCAGCGGAAATTGCCCCGGAAATAATAGACATTTAAATGATCCGGATTGCCTGAAATATTCTCTTTGGCTGTAAGATTAGGCGCTAAAATAAAATTTAAGAAAAATAAAAACGCAAAAAACCGCATCTCATCTCCTCGCCCTTAAGAAATCCATGCCTTTATCTCGTCAGGGGTGGGGATCCTTCCCGAGGCCTTTATCTTTCCGTCTATAACCAGGGCAGGCGTCATCATAACGCCATATCCTGTTATCTCAGCGATATCCTCCACCTTTATGATCTCCGCGTCTACGCCTGATTCGCGCACTGCCCTCTGGGCATTGGCGTAAAGCATCCTGCATTTTGGGCAGCCCATTCCCAAGACCTCTATCTTCATAACTAATCTCTCCTTTTACTTTACCAGGGCCCCGAATAATACCCCGCTCACGCTGGCCATTACCACCACAAGAGCGACAAACACAATTGTCTTTTTTGTGCCCATGATGCTCCTTATTACAAGCATATTAGGCAGGCTCAACGCAGGCCCTGCCAGTAAAAGCGCTAATGCCGGGCCTTTGCCCATGCCGTTTCCTATAAGGCCCTGGAGTATCGGCACCTCTGTCAGCGTCGCAAAATACATAACTGCGCCGACAATGGACGCAAAGAAATTCGCCAGAAATGAATTTCCCCCTACAGCCCTGGATATAATCCACGACGGGATAAGCCCTTCCTGGCCCGGCCTTCCTAAAAGAATTCCCGCAACAAACACGCCTATCAATAGAAGCGGCATGATCTGCTTTGCAAAGCTCCAGGAAGAAGCAAACCATTCCTTTAGTGACCGCGATGACCCTGCCTCTGGAGGTGCGAATATCTCTTCTTTGTTACTCGCGAGCTCCTCTTTTATAAATATAACGTGCATCAAAAACCCTATAGCTATGCTGAATAAAACCGCGCCTATCGCTCTTGCCAGTCCCAGCTCCCATCCCAGGACCCTCGCTGTCATAATGATTGCCATGACATTGATCGCAGGGCCTGAATATAAAAACACCGTGGCAGGCCCTAATCCCGCGCCCCTTTTATATATACCTGCGAAAAGCGGGAGCACTGTACATGAACACACGGCAAGTATTGTCCCTGATACAGACGCAACGCTATATGCCAGAAACTTATTCGCCTTTGCGCCAAAATACCTGATGACTGATGCCTGGCTTATAAATGTGGCTATTGCTCCCGCTATAAAAAAAACGGGTACAAGGCAGAGTAATACATGCTCTCTTGCGTACCACCTTACCAGGGCAAGGGCCTCAAACAGAGGATTCCGGAACCAAAGCGCCTCGACCGGCATATAAAAGCATCCTAAAAAAACAGCCAGCATTAATAAAAATTTTCTGAACTCTCTCATGCCTTCTTCTTCCTTATAATCTTACAGCACCCGCCCTGTATCCTCATGGCCTTGATATTCACCAATGCATCTGCGACCTTTTCATGGCCTGATGAAAGAATCCTTGATATTGTCGAGCGGTGCACCTTCATGCTCCCGGCTACTTCAGCCTGGGTCAATCCTTCCAGGTCAGAAAGACGCATTGCCTCAAATTCATCAATGGTTATGTCAACACCCTCTAGTTTACTGAGCGGCTTACACTGCGGCCTGAAACACCTCTCGCCAGGCTCGCACTTGACCCACCGCATCTTCTTTGGCCTCATCTCCTTCTCCTTGTTATGCACATATGTGCATTATACATTATAAGCGGAAGATTGTCAAGTCAGGGATAAGGGATATAGGGGGTCTCTTGGCGGGAAAAATCGCAAACGAAACAGGGACAGCTACTATTTATTTAAAAAATAGCGGCTGTCCCTATTTTTCTATTATTTTATCTTTTACCTTTTTTGCAAAGGCCCTTGAGTGCCTTCTGCTGCTCCGGTGTCAGCATACCTTTAAGTGCCACGCATGCAGCTACTAAAGATTTCGCCTTTTCTTTTTTAATCTCGTATTTCCTGTCGATCAAGGCATTCACTGAAGTTACATCTATTTCATCCGCCCACAAGACTGCCTTTATATCAACGGCGAGCAAATCGATCTCAGCCTTTTTGGCTATCAGATCCTTTTTGGTGGCCATCTTCAGGTCCATTACCTTCTTCACCTCTGCATCTGAAAGGCCCAATTCCTCCTGGTTCTCGATAATCAACATGGCCTTTTTATAAAATTTGCCATCCATGTCTCCATGTCCGTCTTTCATCTTCCCATGCTCTGCATAAACCTGAGTTGCCAAAAATGTAAAACAAACCAAAAGCGCTATAACAAAAAATCTTTTACACATAACCCCTCCTTCCTTTCTGTATTTTTTATTATACCCTTAAATGCAAAAAATCTCAAGCACTTATCGCCTTTAGAAAATTCTCTTTGCCTATTTCTTCGATTAAGAGAGCGAGGCGTTGGCGGGGCTTGGCGTGGTGTTTATAGAAATTGACTATTTTTTTAATCAATGATATAACTTCTTCTTCACTAAAAATCCTACCAAGCTTAAATCCTACGCGTGGAGTCCTGCCGCCGCATCCGCCCAGATACACTGCATAGCCTATTCTTTTCTCAGGGTGCGAGAGGTCAACTGCGCCGTGCAGGCCTATTTCAGAACCTTGAGCCCGAGTGCAGCTATTCGGACACCCGGATATAACGATCTTGAATTTATGCGGCAGGTCAGTTCCGCACAATATCCCGGCATTTTCTATTCTCTCGAAAAGCGCGAATGTATTGACAAGGCCGCGCTTGCACCAGTTGTTGCCGGGACATGCAGTGGTTGCCCTAAGGCGCGGACCAGACGTGCCGGTCTTTATTCCGGATACCTGCAATTCTTTCTCAACAGGTTCGATATCTTCGTATTTTATAAAAGGTATCTCTATCCCCTGGCGCACAGTGAGATGCGTAATGCCACGGCCATATTGCCTGGCTATCCTTGCAAGTTTTTCAAGATGCCCGTCTCTATAATTGCCGGCCTGCATGCGCGTGCGCAGGGTAAACAGCCCGTCTTCCTTTGAACGCAGGAACCCGCGTTTTTTTAATGCATCGTAATCTATGTTCATATCTCCCTCAGAACGTTTTTTACTGCATCAATGGTTTTATCAATATCTTTCTCTGTATGGCTGAAAGAAATAAAATTCGCCTCATTCTCTGACGGCGCAAGATAGATACCTTTTTTAAGGAGCTTCTTGTAAAAGGACTGGAAGTGCGCCTTTTTTCGAAATCTCAGGCTGAATATGGTCTTGTAATGAATGACCTGTAAATCATCCCTTTCTTTCTTAATGGCATCTGTTAGTTTTTTCGCCTTTTTCTCTAAGGAAGAATATCTATTCTTTGAAGACGATAAAACCTTTAGAGTGGCAATACCTGACTGCATCACGATAGGATTACCTGCAAATGTCGAGCCCTGATAGAGATCGCCCAGAGGAGCAAGCTTATTCATGATACGAGCCTTCCCGCCGTATGCGCCTATAGGCAGGCCGCCTCCTATAATCTTTCCAAGACAGATCAAATCAGGTTTTACACCAAGTATATCTGATACTGAGCCAAACTTGAATCTAAATCCTGTTATAACCTCGTCGAATATCAGGAGCGAGCCGTATTTTCTGGTTATCCTTCTTAAATATTTGAGAAAATCTTTATCCGGTAGCCTTACCCCGCAATTTCCGCCGACCGGCTCCACGATCACGCCTGCTATGCGGCTTCCGTGCTTTTTAAAAATCCCTTCCGCTGACCCTTTATCTATTTCCTCCAAAAGATAATCTGCATGGCCATGGTATGAATTTCTGAATTTTATGATCTTATCCCTTCCTGTGCATGCCTTTGCCAGGCGGGTAGCGCCCAGAACCGCCTCAGTGCCTGAATTTACAAACCT
This sequence comes from Candidatus Omnitrophota bacterium, assembly GCA_013202925.1. Lineage (GTDB taxonomy): Bacteria > Omnitrophota > Gorgyraeia > Gorgyraeales > Gorgyraeaceae > JABMRA01. The sequence continues at coordinate 10,567 of JABMRA010000041.1, forward strand.
CAGTTTTTCAATAACAGGGTCCGCCTTTTTAATAAGCCCTGCGAGCTCTACCTCTCTTGAATTAGTAGCGCCAAAGCCTGCGCCATGTTCAAGGGTGTTCTTTAAACTCCTTACCACGCCAGGATGCGCATGGCCCAGTATTGAAACGCCGTATGAAAGCACATAATCAATGTAGGAATTCCCATCATAGTCATAGACACGCGGGCCCTTGCCTCTTTTAATCAATAAAGGGGCTGTCCCGACATATTTGAACGAACGGACAGGGCTATTCACTCCGCCGACCAAATGAGTTTTTGCTTTTTTGAAAACCAAAGAGTTTGTCATCAGTTATTCAGCCACCTTGCTATGTCTTTTGCATGATACGTAATAATATAATCCGCGCCTGCGCGCTTTATTGACGCGAGGATCTCTCCAACAAGCCCTCTTTCCATCCCTTGTCTCTTGTCGCCTGCCGCTTGTCCCTTGCAATACGCCTTCACCATTGCATATTCTCCGCTCACATTGTAAACCGCAAGCGGGTGCCTGAACTTGCGCCTTGCCTCCCTGACGATATCCAGATATCCCAGGCCCGGCTTTACCATTACAATATCCGCGCCTTCTTTTATGTCGCTCTCTATCTCTTTGAGGGCATTTCCCCTGCTGGTAAAATCCAGCTGATATGTCCTTTTGCCAAACCTCGGGGCTGAGTCTGCTATGTCCCTGAAAGGCCCGTAAAAATTTGAGGCAAATTTTGCGGAATAGCCCAGGATCCTTGTCTTCTTAAAACCCTTTTTATCCAGGGCCTTTCTTATTGCCCTTACTTGATCCTTGGCCATTGCAGAAGGCGCTACATAGTCTGCGCCTGCTTCGGCATGGGACAAGGCAATACGGGAAAGCACGTTTAAGGTCGATCGAACGTCTATTTGCTTCTTGCCTTTCTTTATAATCCCGCAGTGGCCGTGCAACGTGTAAGCGCATAGGCATACATCAGTAATAACTGTGATGCCTGGTAAAGATTTCTTCAATAACCTTACTGATTCAGACACGATATTATCTTTTTTATAGCCTGCCTTGCCATGCCAGTCTTTTTTCTCCGGAATGCCAAAAAGCAAAATCTTCGTAATGCCCAACCTCTCCAGGGAGAGGACTTCGTCCAGGAGCCTGTCTGGAGAAAACCTGTACACGCCCGGTAAGGAAGAGATCTCTTCGCGCAACCACCTTCCTCTTTTTACAAACAAGGGGTAGATCAAACTGTTAAGATCTATAGCCATCTTTTACCACCTCTCCTACTATTAATACTGCCGGAGGCTTGACACTGAATCTCTTTGCCTTTTCCTCTATTGTTCCAATAGTTGCGCGTACAATGCGGGAGTCTTTCTGCGTTGCCTTTTCTATAAAGGCGCAGGGGGTTGTCTTTTTTCTCCCGCTCTTAACCAGCGCCCTTACAATGTTTGCGATATTCCTGACCCCCATTAGATACACAAGTGTCTGGCAATCCGGCGCATCGATCTCGGCGTTTATGTCTTTTTTCCGGCCTGTGAGTATCGCCACTGACGATATCCTGTTTTTTATTGTCAAAGGTATGCCGTGGCTCTCAGGGCCTGCAATGGCTGAGGTTATGCCTGGGATGACTTCAAAACTTACGCCTTTTTGCCTGAGAAATCTGGCTTCTTCATATCCGCGGCTGAATATAAAAGGGTCTCCTCCTTTTAGGCGCACTACGTTTTTGTATTTCAGGGCTTTTTTATAGAGCAATTTGTTTATCTCGTTCTGTTCTTTGAGATGCAGGCCGTCTTTTTTGCCAACGCAGACTTTTTCGCAGGAACTTTTTGCATATCTCAATAATTCAACGCTGGACAGAAAATCATATAAGAGGCAATCTGCCTTTTTAAGCGACTTTAAACCCTTTACGCTTATAAGCTCAGGATCACCTGGCCCTGCGCCTACTATATATACCTTACCTCGGATCTTTTTCATCTATTCTCCTGAATATTTTAATCAGGTCAATTCTGTCTTTTCTGACCTGCACTGCTAATCTGCCCTGCAAAGGATGCGGCTGTATAATATTTTCTGGTATAATCTGGCTGGCCCTATTTTCATACCCCAGTCGGATCAAGGCCGCATGCGCAACAATAATAGCGTCAAAATAACCTCTCTCTAATTGAAGCAACCTCTCGTCAATATTACCGCGTATATCCAGCGCTACCAAATCGCTGCGGTAGTTTGAAATCCCAAGTTTGCGATTTATACTGCTTGTGCCCACTATTGAACCAGCCGGCAAGGTATCAAGCGTAAAGTTTTCCCTTGCCACAAGCGCGTCAGACCTTGAAACCGAATTTGTCTTTGCTGCAATAACAAGATCTTGCGGAGAATTCTCCTCCAGGTCTTTTGCGCTGTGTATGGCTGCATCTATTGCCCTATTCAAAAGCGCCTTTTCTATCTCGTAGGTAAAAAACCCTGTGTTCTCTTGTAAACTAAGCGGGGTGGCTTTATCCCTGTCCCCTTTTGTCTCAATAGGGACAATGTCAAATTTTATATCCGGCAGGAGGCGCTGGATCTCTTCAACCTGCTTTAATGCAAGTCTGCTCGGCCGCGCCCCTACCTTAATACGAGTAGGCATCGCTTTTTTCCCTTACCTTTCCGGCTATCTCAAATATGTGATGCAATATCAACAGCTCCGCCTTTTTAATATGGCTATCTAACGCCTTATTGTGCTCTTTAAAAACCGGGTTCAGATCATCGAGGTTTTGTAAAAAAATACCCGGGACCTTCCCTGCATCTGGCTCGACATCCCTTGGTACTGCAAGATCGTAAACATAAAGAGGCCTCTGCCGCTTCTTTGAAATATCTAAAAAATGCCCCTTCTTCAATACATAATGCGGGCTCGAGGTTGCGCTTATTACTGCATCTGCCTTCAGAAGCGCATCAGGCAAATCATCCAATAAAATCGCCTTCGCCCCTGCCTGCCTTGCAAGCCTTGTCGCCCTCTTGTGTTTCTTGCGCGCGGCAAAATATAAACTTACTCCCGCTGGCTTATTCTCGCTAAATACCCGGGCGATCTTGCCTGTACCGATTACGACCATCTCCTTCTGCCCCTCTAAATCCTTAAAAATAATCTTAGCGATATTATCCTTGACCCCTTTTAGCCCTGATTTGATCCTTATATCCTCTGCCCTTACTAAAATCTCGTTCCATATCTCCTTTGATACCCATGGAAATGAATCCTGGCTGACCCATGAATTCAGCTGCTGTGTTATCTCTTCCTCGCCTGCGATCTGCGATTCCAGGCCGCAGGCAAGGCGCAATGCGTGCTCGATTACCTCTTCAGTACCCTGCTTCACATAAGACAGTTCAAAGACATGGGGAAAGCGCTCCTGAAATAGCTTTATACTCCTTGCTGCCTGAAAGATGTTCTCGGAAATACCGTACAGTTCAATCCTGTTACATGTAAAAAGCGTGGATATCTCTTCTCCTGTATCCCGGCAAAAATTCACTATCTCGCTGCGCCTCCTGTATATAGGTTCGCGCAATGAAATAGGGGCGCTTCTATAATCTATTCCTATAAGATACAAAATCATCCCAGTTCTCCTTAAGATAGTTCTTTAGATCCCTTGATAGGACCGGGTCTCTTCCGTTTGTATAAACGGCTATGAGCGCCTTTTTAAACCGCAAAAGCGCAGGCGATATAAAATCGCTGATGCGCGAATTATCAACCACATTGACAGGTATCTGAAACTCTTGGCCCCACTCTCTTACATACCTGTTCACGCCTCTATTGTCTGTTGCGCTGATAATAATAACCGCGTTCCGTACATCTGAGCGCGCAATAGATCTAGGCAGCCATCTGATTTTTCCATTTTTGGCTAGATGTTTTATATTGCCCGTTACCTTTGGAGAGACCACATCTACCTCTGCTCCGGCATCTAAGAGTGTAGATATCTTGCGCTCTGCTACCTTGCCAGCGCCGACAACAACTACGCGCCTGTTTTTAAGTTTTATTGCTATAGGTAAATATTTCATGCGCCTCCCTTTAAAGGCCTTGTGTGTATGCCGCACTCTCCGCCGCACTTGCTGGTGCCGATCCAGCGACCGGCTCTCTCATTGTCATCGTTGGTAATCCTGGTACAGGGCGCGCATCCAAGAGAACGGTAGCCCTCAGCATATAGAGGATTGACCTTCACGCCGTACAGCGCCAGGTACTGCCAGACCTCTCTTTCTTTCCAGATAAGAATAGGGTTTAGCTTTGTAAGGCCCTTGTCGCGCTCCTCTACTTCTTTAAAATCCGTGCGCGTGCGGCCTTCTGTGCAGCGAAGCCCTGTTACCCAGCATGTAACGCCCAGTTCTTCGATTGCCCGCTTGACCGGCTCTACCTTTAATATATCGCAGCAGCGGTCAGGCTCGGTCTTGTATAATTCATGCGGGATCGGTGCATCGTTTTTATATACCTTTGTCTCAGGGTATAGCGTTACTACCTCATTCATAAACTCGACTGTCTCCTCTGGTTTAAACCTGGTTGTTACCACAAACCCTCGTATCTTTGGGTTTACACGTTTTGCAAGGTCCCATACTGCGACTGAATCCTTACCCAGGCTATTTGCTACTACCAGGCCATCTCCGTATTTCTGGTAAGCCTCATGGATTATCTGGAGGGAACGGTCCACCTTTTGTTTAAAATTCAATGTCTCCACCAACACCTTTAGGTCTTCCTGGGTTTCCAATAAACTCATGACTCCTCCTTCTGGTTAGATCTGGTACTCTGGGGTTTTTATTCTCCCGAATCTCACCCTGTTCCAGATGCGCTCGTGCATATAATACAAAAAGATCTTTACAACATTAGCACTTATGCCAATGACAAGGGATTCCTTTATATCCTTACTGTAGATATAAACAGCTAAGATCGTCACTAAAAAGGCGATTACGCGCCATGTTATTGACTTTAGAAGTGAACGTTTTGGATGTTCCATATTATAGTTCCCTATACATTACTATTATAATCAAGTTAGTCGTGATTATATTAAAAAAATAATCTACGGCGCTTCCATCTCCATCATTGAATCCCTACTAACATAATCATATTTGTAGTATATTATAGCACAGAACCTTTGCCTGTCAAGTAAAAAAATAAAAATGCTTTACATTTCAGTCCAGGACTAAAGTGTCAAGCATTCACAGGATTATGTTGAGGAGGATGCCTACCAGGAGGGCTACGAACATCATGATTGTGGCTGACTTCAGCATATCCTTTATCCCTAGCTCGCGGACCAACATTACAAAGGTGGCGATGCAGGGGAAATAAATGGCGAGGATAGTGGAGCCGATTACGAGCTGTTTGGTAGTGAGATCCAGCGGGCCAAGCATGCCAACCGCAACATCCTTTCTCAAGAAACCTATTATCAATGCGGATATCGCCTCTTTGGGAAGACCCCATAGCCCTGTAAGGAGCGGCGCGAATACCTGCGAGAAGAAATCAATTATCTTTAGGACATAAAGGATATTTACGAACAAGACACCTAAAAGCACATACGGCAGCGCCTCTTTTAAAAACCCGGACACCCTCATCGAGAGTTTCTTCAGGACCGCTGTGAGCTGCGGGATCCTGTAAGGCGGTATCTCGAGCAATATCTCAGGGCTTGTGCCTTTTAAGACCTTGTTCATGATCAGGCCTTTTATAATCATAAGGATAAAAAGCGTGCCAAAGATAATCCCCAGATACTGGCCCCCTCTTTCGCCAACCAGCCCGATTATCATCGCTATCTGCGCCATGCACGGGACCGAAATTGCTATTAAGGTGGCTGCGATGAATTTTTCGCGGCGCCCTTCCAAAAGCCTTACTGCCAATGCGCCCGGGACATTGCATCCAAGACTCAGCATCATAGGAACTATAGCAAAACCATGCAGTCCGATGTGATGCATAAAATTGTCCACTAAAACCGCCAGCCTCGGAAGATATCCAAAGTCCTCCATGATCCCCAATATCAGGTAGAAACTGATTATATAAGGCAGCACCATGGCAATCGGTAAGAAAAGGCCTGTAGTCAGGACGCCGAACGACATCTTAAAATCTATTTGCCCGTTAATAAGGCTTCCTATTAATACATTGTGAAAAAATGTCCCCTCGCCCAATAAAACGCTAAGCTTAAGCATCAAAGGCACCCATGCCTTTGCGAACAATGGTTCTAAGATATACGCAATGAGGCCCTCTCCGATAAATCGTATTGCCCAAAATGCTGCGTAAATAACGCCTATGGCAATGGGTATTCCTGATAAGGGCTTGATACTCAGCTCTTCCAGTCTCTGCAGGAGTGTATGATGATGGTGAGTGATCCTCTGGCATTCCTCAATGATCTTTCCTATCCTCTCCCACTTGTCGCTGTCAGAAGAGGGCTTTAGATCCAAGGCCTTTGCCTCTTGCAGGCGCACGATCAGCCTTTTTATACCCTGGCCTGTCAGCCCGCAGGTAGGAATTACAGGGACCCCTAACCTTTCCTCTAATCTCTTAACATCGACGTCAATGCCCTGGTGCTTGGTCTCATCCCACATGTTCAAGGCAACCACGACAGGCCTATTTTTCTCTAAAAGCTGGAGAGTCAGATAAAGGTTCCTTTCGAGATTGGTGGCATTGACTACATTGATGACAACATCCCCGTCCTTTAACATCTGCGTAGCTACTTCTTCTGCCTTAGAGGTCGGCTCCAATGTATAGGTACCTGGCACGTCTATTACAAACGGCCTTTCCCTTCCTATCTTCATCTGCCCTTGCGTAAACTCCACAGTAGTGCCGGGATAGTTAGAGATTACGATCCTCGCCCCTGTAAGACGCGAAAAAATCGCGCTTTTCCCGACATTCGGATTTCCCATTAACAGAATCTTTTTCATGCTTAATCCCACCCTGTCCTATTCATCGAGTTCTATAATAATCTTTTTGGCCATACCAAAGCCTATGGCCACGCGCGCCTTGTCCACCTCAATGGTCTGCGGTCCGCGCCAGAAATGCGAACTCACCTTTCTTATCCGCCTGCCTGGCCTTATGCCCATGCTCTGGATCTTTCTAACAAACTCCGTTCCCCCGCGCAACTCTTTTATTACGCCTGTCTCCCCTGGTTTCACCTGAGTCAGATCTATTGACATTACGCTCTCTCCTTATCTACATTTTTTGCAAATACCAAATATCTCCATCTTGTGCCGCTGCGGCAGGAATCCGTGCTTCCTGCACAAGCCATCCTGGAGTCTCTCTATCTTGGAGTCCACTGCCTCGATAGATCTCCCGCATTCAAGACAGACCAAATGATCGTGGTGCTCGTGCCCATATTTATGCTCGTATCTTGTCTTTCCATCTCCCAGGTCTACCTCTTTGGCAATATCTGCCTCGCGCAAAAGCTTCAGGGTCCTGAATACTGTTGCCTGGCCAATGCTTGAATCCTTCTTTTTTGCAATATTATAAAGGTCCTCGACGCTCAAGTGTCTTTCTGTTTTCAAAAACACATCCAGGATTATTTTGCGCTGGTCTGTCAGCTTAAGATCCTTCTTTTTGAGGTAACTAATGAACATACCCATCTCTCCGGACATTGCCCGCCTCCTAATTGATTTTGAAATTCAATATCAATTATAGCCGAAATAAAAAACCCTGTCAACCCCTATGTTTTGGACAAGCTCCCGGCCTTTGTCTCTATGGAAGACAAAAGCGAATCAAAAGATTTTTCAAAGGCGGCCACGCCGTCCTCTAGCAGTTTCGCGCACACAGTATCTATATCAATGCCGAAATTTCTCAAACTATCGATATTACTCTGGGCGTCGCGTATATCCTCGCTTAAGGCCTCTTCTACTACGCCATGGTCCAGAAATGCCTTTAATGTATTATCCGGCAGGGTGTTTACAGTATTTTTGCCGATGAGTTCCGTGACATATTTTATATCACTGTAATCCGGGTTTTTGGTACTGGTCGAGGCCCAGAGCACCCTCTGGACATTGGCGCCTTTTGCCTCTAAGTTTCTAAATTCACTCCCGGAAAAGATCTCCAGATATTTTCTGAAGATCAATTTTGAATTGGCTATAGCTGCCTTGCCTTTCAAAGACACGGGCAAACCATTTTCATCGATCGCATTATCTACCAATGCATCAATGCGGCTCACAAAAACGCTTGCTACTGAACGGGGTTTCTTTGGATCCCCGCCTTTCTGCAAAAGCCTGTCCAGGCCTTTGATATATGAGGACGCGGTCTTTCTGTATTGTTCCAAAGAAAATATCAGCGTGGCATTTATATTTATGCCTTCTGAAAGAAGCTCCTCTATGGCGATAAATCCGGCATCGGTTGCAGGGATCTTAAACATGACGTTCGGCCTCGCTACCTTTTTAAATAACCTGACAGCGTCCTCTATTGTTGCCTTGGCATCAAATGCCAATTTTGGACTCACCTCCAGGCTGACATAACCATCCAGGCCATTCGTTTTATCATAGACCTCTTTAAAAATATCTGCTGCGTCCTGCACGTCTCTCACGGTCAACTCATCATATATATCAAAGGTGGTTTTGCCTGATCTCTGCAACTGGTCTATTTTGGCGTCGTAATCATTGCTTGTCCTTACGGCATTGTCAAAGATCGTAGGATTTGAGGTCATGCCTCTCAGGCCCAGGCCGATCATCTCCCTCAGCCTTCCGCTTTCTATCATGGAGCGATTGATATTATCCAGCCATGCGCTCTGACCAAATTCAGCCAGTCTTTCAATCGTTGTCTTTGCCATCTTTTCCCCTTTCTACCCTATGCATCTATTACGTTGCCTAAATGTATATGTTCCAGGCCTGCCTCTTCCCCTATCGCTCTCGCCCTTTTCAGGGTCTCAAGAGACGTTGGCCTCGCATCCAGATACTTAAAATCAGGATGAAAACGGGATATGTGCCACGGGATGCCAGGGTCTACGCCAGCGATAAATCCCGCTATATCCCTGAACTCATCTTCTGAATCGTTCTTGCCGGTCACAGCCAGGGTCGTGATCTCCACCCATATGCCGAGCCTTTTCATTGTCTTTATGGAATCAAGCACCGGCTGCAGATGCGCCTGGCACATGTCTTTATAAAAATCTTCGCGAAAAGATTTCAGATCAACGTTTGCGGCATCAAGATACGGCTTTATGGTCTCGAGCGCCTCCTCTGTCATGTAACCGTTTGTTACAAATACATTGGAAAGCCCTGCCTCTTTGGCAAGCATTGCAGTGTCATGCGCATATTCAAAGAATACAGTGGGCTCTGTATATGTGTAGGAGATACTCTTGCATTTATTTTTCTTTGCCTCTCTGACAACCTCTTCGGGCTTAAGCTGAGAACCAGGGGCGTCCTCATCTCTCTTTGAAAGCTGTGATATCTGCCAGTTCTGGCAAAAAGGGCACTTGAAATTGCAGCCTATTGTAGCTATTGAATAGGAAAATGAACCCGGAAGAAAATGATAAAGGGGTTTTTTCTCAATAGGGTCCACGTGCGAGGCAATTACATCCCCGTATACAAGCGTATGCAATTTGCCGTCCATGTTTTTCCTGACCCCGCAGATGCCGAATCTGTCCGGCAAGACCTTGCAGCGATGCGCGCACAGGTTGCATTGTACCTTCTTATCACCCAGCTTTTCATAAAGCATTGCCTCTTTAATCATGCTATAACTCACTAACTTGGTTATGTTAACTACGCCTGGCAGAGGGGCATAGTTTGTTTATCGGGCACTCCAGGCAAAGCGGCCTTCGGGCATTACAAATCGCCCTGCCATGGTCCACCAGTATATAATTGAAATCCAGCCAGTCTTTTTTAGGCACGATCTTCATTAAATCCTGCTCTATCTTATTCGGGTCGGTCTGGCGGCTTAACCCCAGCCGTCCGGAAAGCCGCTTAACATGCGTATCAACAGCTATGCCTTCTGTCTTTCTGAATCCGCTCGACAACACAATGTTCGCGGTCTTTCGCGCAACACCGGGCAAGGTCAAAAGATCCTGCATGCTGTCAGGCACCATGCCGTTAAAATCTTTCTCGATCTTTTTTGCCGCGCCGATGATATTTTTGGCCTTATTCCTGTAAAAACCTGTTGAGCGGACCTCCTGTTCCAAAACTGACTGCCGCGCCCTTGCAAAAGCGGCTCCTGTCTTGTATTTCTTAAAAAGTCCTGGCGTTATTTTATTGACCCTCTCATCAGTGCATTGCGCGGACAGGATCGTGGCTATTAAAATCTGGAAAGCATTTCTGTGATGCAGCGCGGTACGGCCCTGAGGATATTCCCTGCGTAATATCTTTATTATATCGACTACTCTATCCTTGGCAAGCCTCACTTCACATCTATCTCTTTTTTCAACTTACCGCTTATGCTGCAATATGCCTCTACGGTTATCCTGTCCACTATCTTGGCGTCAGGGATCATATAAACTGCAAACTGGTATTCATTATTATCCTGTTTCTTGATCTTATGGCTCAGGATCTCCTTTCCGTTCAATCCTATGTCTATCTTCTTTATAAAATGTTTCTCCACATTTTTGACAGGGTGGGTAACGATAATAGTCAGCATCCTGGATTCGCTCGAATGCTCTACCTTTATATTAGACGGTGGGTGAGCGTATGCAGAAGTGCCTGATAAAATAAAGATAGAAATAAAGATCAATAAAATTGCTCTTCTCATGACCTCCTCCTTCCCAGAAATACAGCCAAAAAATTGAGTATCAATAAGGCAAACAGCTCTGCCTCCAACAGGACCCCGACTTCGTAAAATCCAAAAATAAACGCAGCAGCCCCCAGGCCGAACATCACCCTTCCTGCCCTGGTCTTCGGGGAGGTCCTGGGTTCGATCATCATAATAAAGATAAAGAAATAATTAAAGTAACCTAATACGCCTAAAAGTGACGTGTTATGTAAAAATGCCTGCGGGGCATGCAGAAATAGGGACGCTACAAAATAACTTGCAACCAGGTCCAGTCTTTTTATCCTTGAAGAAAAATAGATACCAAGGGGAACCACAACAGGCCACGCGTAAGCGGCCTTCCACTGGGTGTAAGCGCCAAAAAGCAATACCACCAGGAAAATCCCGAGTGCTGCTGGATTAAATATGTGTGATTTGCGAAAGCGGATGACATGCTTGGAACTTATTGCAAATATAGCGGCCAGGGTTATGATCCACCACGCATTATCGCCTGATATTACATATCCTACAATCAAACCGGTTACGACTGAGCTTTCGGTTATGATCAACTTTTTATTTTTTAGGTAATTTATTATGGAATCAGCTGCGATTGAAGAAACAATGGCTATCGATATGCTTAATAAAAACAAGGGGTCTTTTTCGATAAAAGACAGGTACAGGGCAAATAACCCTAAAAAAATGGCGAGCTGGACCTTTATTGATCTAATGCTCATATGTATTTTAGTTTTGATAGATACTTAAAGACGCTAAGGGTCGCCTTGGCCCCCTCGCCTGCGGCAATTATGATCTGTTTCTCAGGGACGTCAGTGACATCGCCTGATGCAAAGATGCCAGGGGCATTGGTGTGGTTATAGTTATTGACCTTTATCTCTCCCTGAGCATTTTTCTCTACGTCCTTTGCAAATCCGGAATTTGGTATAAGGCCTATTTCAACAAATATGCCTTCGAGCAGGATCTCTTTTTCTTTTCCCTCGTGGCTCAGCTTCATGCCTTTTACCATTTTATCGCCCATGATAGCGCTAACCCGGGTGTTATTTAAAACAGTGACGTTTTTGCCATTTTTAACCTTGTCCTGCATGACAGGGTCGCCTGTGAGGTCGTTTGTAATATTGATAACGTATACCTTTTTTGCTATATTCATCAATTGAAGAGCTGCGTCCAATGCAGAATTTCCTCCGCCGATAACAGCAACATCCTTTCCGGAAAACAGAGGCCCGTCGCACGTGGCGCAGTACGTAAGCCCTTTGTTCTTGTATTCCTGTTCGCCCGGCACGCCAAGCTCTTTGGAACGCTTTCCTGAAGCGACTATTGCTGTCCTTGCCTTGTATTCACCTTTATTGGTCTTTACATAAACTGCATTGTCTTTTTTTCTAAGCTCAAGGACCTCTTCGTTCTCTTTAAGAGATGTATTATATTTCCGCATATGCTCTTCAAACTTGCTGACCAGATCAGGCCCTGTCACAAACTGATATCCTGTGTAATTCTCTATGTCTCCGCTCCAGGCTGTCTGTCCGCCGATATCTTTTGTAACGACGATAAAGCCCATCTTTTTCCGCGCGGCATAGACCGCTGCTGTTATGCCTGCAGGCCCTGCGCCGATAATAATCAGATCAAGCATGATATATCTACTTTCCTTCTCTAATGTGGCGCGGCGTAAGGTCTGTTATCCCCATTACATCCACCTCTATCAGATATTCCGGCTTTGGCAAGAGCGCCTCTGGATGGCGGGGGTGGCCCTTTTCGCCCCGGATATTCTTGATAAGCCTCTGGGTTATCCTTTTCTTGATCCTGTCTTCCCAGGCGCCTATTATGTGCGTCTTCACGTCTTTTCTTTTCACTATCCTTGCTGTGCCTTTCAGTGAATATCCCATGAATTTATGTTCATCAACGGCTGTGATAGTTACATGCGCATTTTCCATAAGGTTTTCGTATGTCTTTCCTTTGTAAAGGTCCAATAGGTACACCCTGCCGTTTTCTTCTATGTCCACTATGCCTTTACAGGAGTTATGCGGGCAGCCTTTTGTATCTACGGTAGTGACGATCGTGTATGGCTGCTTATGAAAAAACCTGATTATCCCCTCATTTAATCTTTTCACGCGACCTCTTTTGAACTCTGCCACAGGCCATGGATGTTGCAGTAAGAAGACGCCAAGATAGTGCCTGGCTTCTCTGTCTTGAATTTCACATGGGCCTCTGGCTGAGTATAGATCGTGCTCGTGTCTGCGCCCTGCGCCGATGCGCCGTGAGAGGCAAACTCAAACCTTCCTATCTGAGAGGGGAACTTTTCCCCTTTGGGCAAAAAGTACGCCTCTATCCAGCTTATATGATGGGCTGCGGTGTTCGGGTGGACAATCTCCTTTCCCACGTTTACTGTAACAGAAAGTATCTGGTCCTTTCCCGGCTTGCCGGTAAGTTCTATTGCCGGCGCATGCTTTTCCTTTTTCCAATCCGCTGTTTGATATAGATCCTTAAGGTCGGCCATATCACACCTCCTATTTTTTAATAAAATCCATATATATCGCCAGCGCTAGCGCCAGCGCAGACGACACGAATATAAAAAAATAATTTATCTTGTCCTTTTTTGAGCTCAGCTTACAAACAATAGTCCCCAGGACCTCGCGGTCATGTTCTGAAAGCTCCTTTTTATTGAGCAGTTTGTCCTTCAGCCCTGTCTTGTCTAATTCCCTGTGTAAGATCTGGTCATACCTGAATTTATAAATAAAAAATATAAAAAATCCCAATACCCCTATGTACCACAGCACCTTTGCAAAGATAGGACTAGCGTCTAATACTACATTGACGGCCCTCAGGGATATTACGGCAATAAGCGCGATGAAAAAAAGAAGCCAGGACACAGCCGACTCCTTGCATTTTTTCAGCTTGAAGCAATCGTAACAGACAAAATCGCTATTTTTCTTCATTGCGGGAATTTAAAACTCCTTTTTGCAAGTTCTTTGTCTATTTCCGAAAGTTTCGCCTTGTCCCCTCCAGCTGCCTTGAATTTTTCTAAAATCCGGGCAGGTGTCTCCTCTTCCTCGACCTGCTCCTTGACAAACCACTGCAGTAATTTCTCGGTCTCTGGGTCGTTTTCTTTTTTGGCTGCGTCAACAAGGGCATGGATCAAACCTGTGACCTTTTTTTCGTGCGCCAGGGTCTTCTCGAATAGATCCTGGGCGCCTGAGAAATCCTTTGGCGGTTCATCGATCGCCTTGAGGATAACCCTATGGCCCTGCTGTTCGATATAATCGTAAAACTTTTGCGCGTGCATCAGTTCTTCCCGAAGCTGCATTACAAACCAGCTCGCAATCCCTTTAAGGCCGATGGATGTCGCGTAACCTGCCATTGAAAGGTAAAGATACCCGGACCAGACCTCCTTGTTCAATTGTTCGCTTAAGCTCTCCACCATGGTCTTGCTTATCATAATGACCTCCTCCCTTAATAATACTATTTTAGTATCATTAAGCCTGGTTGTCAACTCTTTTTTTAAAATATCCTGTTAGCTACGATGCCGAATAAGATCACCTGGGGCACTGTGATTAGTGTCAAGCATCTAATCTATTCGGTATCCTTCTTCATCTTTTTACTTATACGCTATCCCTTTAAATTCTTCCACGTATTGCTGGGCACTAAAAGCAGCAGTCGCGCCGTCTCCACACGCAGTTATTACCTGGCGGAGCAGCTTTTGCCTGCAATCGCCGCATGCAAAGATGCCTTTTTCCGGCGTATTCATATTATCATCCGCAACAATATATCCCTCTCTATCCAGCCTTACCGATCCTTTGACAAAATCCGTGTTTGGCAGATATCCGACAAAGATAAACACCCCATCGCAGGGGATATCCGTCTCCTCCCCTGATTTTACATTTTTTACCTTAACGCCGCTTACCTTATCCCTGCCTAAGATCTCGACTGCCTCGGAACTCCACGCAAATCCTATTTTTTTATTCGCCAATGCGCGTTCCTGCAGGATCTTTGTTGCGCGCAACCGGTCCCTGCGGTGCACAAGGGTGAGCTTTTTTACAAACCTTGTCAGGAAAAGCGCCTCATCCACGGCAGTATCACCTCCGCCCACAAGCACCACTGCCTTATCCTTATAAAGCGCGCCGTCACACGTAGCGCAATACGATACGCCCCTGCCCCGCAGCTCATCTTCTCCCGGAACGCCCAGTTTTTTGGGCCTTGCCCCGGACGCTATGATCAAAGACAAAGAAGTAAAGGCCTTGTTTTCCATCTCCACCTTCCATCCTTTACAATCCTTATCTTTGTGCCCCTGTATTTTCTTCACATCCCCTGTCTTAAATTCTGTCCCGAATATCTGCGCCTGTTTTTTAAATCTTTCTATCAATGTAAAGCCATTGACCCCGTCCGGAAACCCGGGATAGTTCTCGATCGAGTCTGTCACGATCGCCTGGCCAGGCACTGAAAGACTCTCGATCAATAATGTCTTCATCCTCGCCCTTGACGCGTACAATGCCGCTGTTAAACCAGCCGGCCCACCGCCTATGATAATCACATCATAATCCATAATCACCTCTCGCCGAAAATTTTCGTTCCTACCCTTATGATATTTGCGCCCTCTTCAATGGCTACTCTATAAGAATTGCTCATGCCCATGGATAGATACCTCATCTCCGCGCCCGCAATGCCCATTGCCTTTATTTTTTCAAATATCCTTCTTGTTTCTACAAAGTACGGCCGCGCATCTTCTGGATCGCCGGTCATCGGCCCCATTGTCATGAGCCCCATTACCTTTATTTTACTAAATCCTGATAATTTTCCCACAATCCTTTTTACGTCCTCCGGCAGGACCCCGAACTTTTGTTTTTCCCTGCCGCTATTCACCTCTATCAACACTGGCATGGCCTTATTTTCTTCGGCGCATGCCTTATCAATATCGCCTGTTATCTCCAGAGAATCAACTGTCTCTATCATGTCAAAGATCCTTACTGCCTTTCTGACCTTATTCTTCTGCAAATGCCCGATAAAATGCCACTTTACCCTGTTGCCTGCTATCTTGAACGCCTTCTCTGCCTCCTGGACATAGTTCTCGCCTATGATCCTCACGCCCGCGTCTATTGCCTCCAGGATCTCCTCAGGGGTCCTGGTCTTGCAGGCAGCCTCGAGCTCCACCCCGTCAGGCAATTCCGCAAGCAGCCTCTTGACATTTTCTTTAATCATCGCTCCTCAGCTTCTCGCAAATACCTCTTCTCTTTGAGGTGGCGGTTTTACTGATTGGTTTTATTGCCTGTTTTTTGCCTTCATAGACATGCACGACTTTCATGCCTTGAAAATAGCCCTTTATTGCATCCAGTTCCTCTTTTGCCAAAGGCCTTGTGCTGCACGGCCTTAAAGGCGTGTTGATCTGGACCTCGTCTGCCTTTATATCTTTTGCCAATCCCGCTATCTCCGGCGCGCAATCCTTATTTTCTTCTACAAACATGATCTGTAGTGCCAGTTTGCCCTTATAGCCAGACCTGAATTTCTTCATGCCCTGCAGGGACTTATCAAATTTTACGCTGGGCACGGGCCTGTTTATCTTAAGAAAGGCTTCCTCTGAGCATGCGTCAAGTTTAAGCATTACAAGATCCGCAAAGGCCAGATCCTCCTGCACGTCTTTTCTGTCTACCAAAGAGGCGTTTGTTATAACCGCGATCTTTCCCCTGCGCGCATCTCTTATCCTTCTGATGATCTCGCCAAGATTTTTGGCCAGGGTGGGCTCGCCCCTGCCTGAAAACGTGATATAGTCTATCTTTAAAGGCGGCAGGGATTGTATCTCTTCTATGATCTTTTTCGTGGGGACGAATACCTCTCTTTTATCGCTAAGTACTGCTGTCTGGCCGACCTGACAATACACGCAGTCGAACGTGCAGATCTTTTTGTCGCGGGAGATAGGGTCTATGCCAAGAGACGTGCCAAGCCGCCATGATGAAACCGGGCCGTATATATATTTATATCTTGTCTTTTTCGTCATATATCTCGCCGAAGAGCTCCTCCAGCACGTCTTCCATGGAAACGATACCTATATTCTTTTTAGCCTTATCCTGTACGATAAAAAGATGCTGGTGGTGGGCCTGGAATTTACTCAATAGCTCGTCTGCCTTTTCGTTCTCGTTTACAAATATAGGCATTGACATAAATGCCTTTACCTTTGCATCATAATTATCCTTTGCAATCTCTCTTAAAAGCACCCTATGCTGGCATATACCTATTATCTTGGATATATCCTTATCGTAGACAGCCATCCTTGAGTAGGGAGAATCAAGGATCTGGCCCCTCACCTCTCCCAATTTGCTGTCAGCATGCAACGCGTAAATCTTTTCTATCGGCCGCATGATATGCGATGCCCTTACGTCATTGAGCTTGAATACCTGATTGCAGAGTTTCTCCTCGTCCATCTCGACCGTGCCTGCGTCCCTGCCGAGCTTCAGCATCATCCTTATCTCCTCTTCTGTGACCTTGGGCGGCCCTGATTTCTTCCTGAACAAATTTGTCAAAAGCACGAGCAGAAAAATAAAGGGTTTAAAAATCCGGATAACGCCCCTTAGGGTCTTTGCGCTGGAAAGGGAAATGCTTACCTTGTAGTGCTCGCCGATGGTCTTGGGTATTGCCTCTGAAATCACAATGATTAAAAATGTCAAAATCGCTGACGATATCGCCAGCCACTCATTTCCAAAAAGCCTCAATGCCTCGCGGCCGACAAATATAGAGCCGACTATATTGATTGAATTATTGATTACGACTATGGTGGCTATTGCGACATGGATATTCTCCTTTATGATGAGGAGGTCTTTTGCGCCTTTGCGTTTCTGGTCCAGCAGTATCCTGGCCCTGACAAGCGAAAGGCTCAGGATGGCAGCCTCTATCATCGAGCACAAACCCGACGCAAAAAGCACGCCTAAGACCAGGCCAATAAGTCTAATCATATTTTTTTGGGAAGAAGGTGTAGCCCAGAATTTTATATATAAGCTTTGCGGCCATGAAGTCCGGGCCTACGAGGTCTTTTATCGGAGAAAGCTCC
>JABMRA010000042.1 GCA_013202925.1 Candidatus Omnitrophota bacterium
CCTCGCTTCGCGGGCGAAGCGGGCTCGCCTCGCTTCGCGGGCGAAGCGGGCTTCGTTTGTCGAGTTGAAGGTCGCCTCGCAATGACGTATGGTCAGCATTTGGAGTAGCCGCAGGAACGGCATACCATACAGCCTTCTTCGTGTCTTAGGGGAGCACTGCAGTCAGGACACACGCCCACCACAGTGCCAAGTCTGTCCTCTATCATCGTGTGAGGAGAATGCGGCTCTAATTCTTCCTCTTTATGATGCATCTTGCCATTCCCAAGCCTGAGTTCGAGGACACGCGCAATCGCATCCGCGCATGAGAAGATCCTTCCGCTCTTTTCCCACGATGGAGACGGACAGCGTATGCCTCTCAACTGGTCTACGATCCTTTTATTTTCCACGCCGGAACGAAGTGCAAGGGACACCAGCCTTCCGATTGCCTCGAGCTGACTAGCTGCGCATCCGCCGGCCTTGCCCATCTGGATAAACACCTCGAACGGCATACTCTTGTCGTCCACGTTTATCGTAATATAAAGATTGCCGCACCCTGTGGTGACCTTTGTGGTGGTCCCTGTTGTAACAACCGGCCTCGGCCTTGGCGCAACGTTCTTTTTGTCCTTGATCTCAAAACCCGCTTTTGTCCCGTCTGATGAACTGATATTCAACACCTGTTCCTCCCTGCTCTTATCTCTATAAATAGTCACGCCCTTGCAGCCCAGTTTGTAAGCGAGCATGTAGACCTCTCTTACGCCATCCTTGGCGGCATCGTGGTGAAAATTGACTGTCTTTGACACGGCATTGTCGGTATGTCCCTGAAAGGCGGCCTGCATCCTTATATGCCACAGCGGCGCAATGTCGTGCGCGGTCACAAATATCTTTTTGTATTTCTCGGGCACTATGTCTATATCCTTTATGCTGCCCTTGTCAGCGATCTCCTCCATCAATTTCCTGGAATAGAAACCCTCCTTTTTGGCGATCTCCTCAAATAACGGATTGACCTCTATGAGCTTATCGTTATCCATTACGTTCCTATAATATGATATCGCAAATAAAGGTTCGATGCCGCTTGACGTATTGGAGATAATTGAAATGGTGCCGGTGGGCGCGATGGTCGTTAAAGTAGAATTCCTTATTTTTTCTTCGCCTTTCTCAAAAAATACGCTATCATTAAATGAAGGGAAGGCACCTTTTTCCTTTGCTAATTCTCGAGATTTATTTTTGCCTTCTCTGCTTATAAAACCCATGATCTTTTCTGCTAATTCTACTGCCTCATCGCTATTATAAGGTATCTCCAACTGTATCAACATGTCTGCCAGTCCCATTACTCCAAGGCCTATCTTACGATTCTTCTTGGTCATCTCTTCTATTTTCTCTAAAGGAAATTTGTTCATGTCGATTACATTGTCAAGAAAATGCACTCCGAGATGTACAAGGGTTTTTAATTTCTCCCAGTCTATCTCTTTTTGCCCATTTTTTTCTGAGATTAATTTTGAAATATTTATCGACCCTAAATTACACGATTCGAACGGAAGCAAGACCTGTTCACCGCATGGGTTAGTAGACTCGTATTGGCCCAGTTTTGGCGTAGGGTTAAACTGATTCATCCTGTCAATAAAGACAATGCCCGGCTCTCCGTTTTTCCATGCCATCTCCACAATAAGATCAAAGACCTCTTTTGCCTTAAGCTTACCCACGGCATTCTTCGTATGCGGATCTATCAAAGAATATTCCTTATCCTCTACCACCTTATCCATAAAATCTTCTGTAAGGGCAACGGATATATTGAAGTTCGTTATATCCTTATCGTTTTCTTTGCACTTGATGAATTCCAGGATGTCCGGGTGGTCGATGCGCAATATTCCCATATTCGCGCCCCGACGCGTGCCCCCTTGTTTCACAGCCTGTGTAGCGGCATTGAATACCTTCATAAAGGAAACCGGGCCGCTCGAAACCCCGCCAGTGGAGCGGACAACACTATTCTTTGCCCGCAATCTTGAAAAACTAAATCCTGTTCCGCCTCCGGACTTATGTATCATAGCCGTATTCTTTATCGCGTCAAAAATAGATTCCATCGAGTCTTCCACCGGAAGGACAAAACAAGCGGATAACTGAGCAAGATCCCTTCCCGCATTCATAAGGGTAGGCGAGTTCGGCATGAATTCAAAATTACTTAAGGTGTCGTAAAATTTCTGTCCTGTCTTTTTGACCTCTTCTGCGGTGGCGCCGTATATTTTATCGGCCTGCGCGATGTATCGCGCGACCCTAACGAACATCTCTTCGGGCGTCTCTATCACTTTACCCTTTATATCTTTTATCAAGTATCTTCTTTCAAGGACCTTCAGACAATTTTCAGAGATGTTCAATTTTTTAGAGTGGTTTGTTTCTACCTGCATCCTCGCCTCCCGGGATTTCGATCGTTTGTAGATTTTATTTTTTTGGTGGGTTGAAAACTGTTCATAAGAATACCAATAAGTATATCACTTGAAAATCCTGTGTCAAGCCAAAAAATACAATATATTGTTATTTTTGCCCCTGGCGATACCTATATGTTGTGGTCCGAGGTTGGCGCTTCAGTCAATGACAAAAGTGTCAAGTTTTTCCTATATCTTTATCTTCTCCAATCTTTCCACGCGGGCCTTCACCGGCGGGTGCGTGCTAAAAAGCGCGGCCAGCCCCTGGCCCCGCAAGGGATTTACAATAAAGATGTGCGCTGTTGCATGATTTGCCTGCATCGGGTAGGCCCTGGCGCCTTTTTCCAATTTTAAAAGCGCGCTGGCAAGGCCTGCGGGCGTACCGGCTATGTAGGCGCCGCGCCTGTCAGCGGCATATTCTCTTGAGCGTGATATTGCGAGCTGTATGAGCATTGCTGCGATAGGCGCCACTATCAGCATAAATAGATATCCAAATATATTGCTGTCCCTCGACCTTCCGCCCTTTCCTCCAATGCCCCCTAATATAGCCGCCCACCTTGCCCAATAGGCCAGCATGGTAATGGCCCCTGCGATAGTCGCCGCAACAGTCATTATCAGCGTGTCTCTATTTTTTATATGCGAGAGTTCATGCGCGATCACGCCTTTTAATTCCTCGCGATTCAAAAGATTCAATATCCCCTGTGTCACGCAAACAGCTGCGTGCCGCGGGTTGCGGCCGGTTGCAAATGCATTCGGAGAATCCTGCTGAGTCATGTACACCTTGGGCATGGGAAGTTTTGCGGAAAGCGCCAATTCCCTTACTATGTTATAAAGTTCCGGCACCTCTTGCGGATCCACTTCTTTGGCGCTGTACATCCTAAGTACGATCTTATCGCTGAACCAATACGCGCCAAAATTCATTATCAATGCGAATATAAACGCGTATCCAGCGCCAACCTGTCCGCCAAAATAACCGCCTATCCATACAAATAGCATGGTAAGTGCGGCCAGCAACAAGGCCGTCTTAATGTAATTCATGAGATCTCACCTCCGGAAATAAAGATAGGCCCTTTTATTTAAGGCCGGGCCTATCCAAATCAAAACCATAACCCAAAAATTTATACTTCGGCGCCGCTCAGTATTAACCCTGAGCATGTCGAAGGGTTTATTTTTTCGGTTCTTCCTTTTTCCCCTTCATAGAATCCTTGACTTCGCTCAAGCCGGCAAAGAGCGCGGCGAGACCGCCTAGCACAAGTACAGGAGGCACGCAGCCTTTCAAAAGCTCTGTAAAGCTCCACCACCAGCTCATTATGCCCAATATTCCGATAACAATACTTATTATTCCGCCAAGCACAGTTATATATTTTCCCATGTTCCCTTCCTCCTTCCGAATCCCTTGCTTATATTTTTTATACCACTTGAAACAGGCCTTGTCAACGTTGAAATACTTTACCTTTCAAGGTATCTGCCCAGCTCGGCCCAGGTCTTGGGGCCGACCTTGCCGTCCACCTTGAGCCCTTTTGCCCTCTGGAATTCCTTTACTGCCTGTTGAGTCCTTGGCCCAAGTTTCCCGTCTGCAGTACCGGGATCAAAGCCCGCGTTCTTCAGGGCAATCTGTATCTCTTTTGTGGTAACGCTGGCCTCTTTTTTCTCTTGCTCCTCTGAATACGCGCTCCTGACCTCTATCTTGTAACTATCGTCTAAATCGCGTTTCTCATTGGCCCGCATTATATCCTCTATCCGGCGCCACGTATTCATATCTATATAACCTGTGTTTTTAAGGCCTATTGATTCCTGAAATGTCTTTATCGCCTCGCGCGTCTTCTGTCCCATCCTGCCGTCTGTATTGCCGGTATCATACCCAAGGTCGGCCAGGACAACCTGGACCTCGTTTACAATAGGATTGGCAATATCGATGCTGCCCACGACCTTCTCTTCCTCCTTCTGATACTGCACTGACTTCGGCACGATATTGCATCCTGCGATCACAAAAACTATCAACGCAGCGCAAATTATCTTTTGCATAAAACATCCTCTCTGGAAAGTGCAGCCTTTGCTATGGCCAGCAGATGTGGTCGAAATCGCAGCCGCCGCATTTTTTCCTGTCGGGGGCACGCTCCGGCAATTTTTCAAAATGCAGGCCCTGGATATCTCTCCATACATTCTTTATTATACCGGCCATCTCGTCAACCATATCCTCGCTAAGTTCGATCTTGAATTCTGTGGGTTCGCCCTTTTTTATCCCGTACTTCCTGCTGTCGTCTTTCGCGGGCTCGACAAACAAGACCACGCCGTGACTGACAAAAAAATCCTTGTGCTTGCGCGTTTTGTCCTTTTCGTAAAGAAGCTTGTAACACACCAGCTGCCGCAGATACTCATCGCATGATTCGTCCTCGAGGCTCCTGCACCTGAGCATGCCGGGCGCGTGCGGTTTTGACTGGCCTGTCTTGTAATCTACTACCCTTAAAGAGTTTTGTTTTTTGTCTTCGATCTCCAGCTTGTCGTACTTTCCTGTAAAGATAACCCCGTCTATATTTATGGGTATGCGATTTTCCAGCCCGAGCGGCATGACAGACTGCGAAGAAGCCCTGTTGAAGAATCTCTTGAGTCCGTCAAATTGCTCTACGCATCGGAGTTCCATGGCCTTTTCAGGCCCCTGAAATCTCAATGCCTCGTGGAACCTGTCCTTGAAAAATTGAAAATCCGGAAATTTCTTTGTCCTCATGAACTGCCTGTAGATATGCTCCAGGCTGCTATGGACCGCATTTCCAAAGACCAGGCTCTGCTTTTTCGCGCCGGGGAGCATCAACACATTGTCATAAAGAAACCTTCTCCTGCATTTTAGATAATTATTAAGGCTCGTGGGATTCAGGCTCATCCCATCTACAAGGTCTCTCAGCACCTCTTCTGTGCCGATAAAAGGATCCGAGGCGTCCGTCTTCTTCAACGATTCAATGAGCACTGTCTCTTCCTTTGCGCTCCTTGTCCTGGTCTTAATGCCAAGGTGATGCAAAAACTGGCTGGATATCTCGTTTTCCTGCGGGCTTGAGGTAAACACCACATTGCCTCTGGCGCGGCTTATGGCAACATAAAAAAGCCTTGTCTCGTCATAAAACTTCAGCTCCTTTATCCTTTCCTTGTCATTGACCCTTTCGATTGTCTTTAATAGATCAGGCGGAAGCGGTATTAAATCAGGCCTGGGTTTTATGGGCCAGCTCTTGTCCTGCAGACAAAACGGAATAATCACGCTATGAAATTCCTGGCCCTTTGAGCCGTGGGCCGTAAATATCCTGACGCCGTTCTGCGTCATGGTGACCAGGTCTCCCTGTACAGGCATGTTATGTTCTTTTCGCGTGCGCATCTCCTCGACAAAATCCCTCAGGCTAAGTCCCGGATTTGAAAAATCAGAATCCTTCACCATGTTTACGAAAGAGGCAAGCGCCCTGAGTTCCCTGATCTTTACAATGTCATCTTTATCGTATTTTTTTAGTATATATCTGAATATCCCTGCCTGCTTTATATATTCCGTCAGGACCGTGTGGGCGGGTTTAAACGGCGCGTCGCTTAAAACCCTGCTTATTGCCTCGGCTGCGTTCTTAAGTTCAGGCGACAAGGCCTTGTCGCTAAAAAATTCGGAAAGGATGGTCATGTCCCTATTTTCCCTTTTCTTCTTATTGACCTTATTTATAAATCCCAATATATCCTTGTGCGGGATGCGGAAATAATCCGATATCAGGATCTGGTAAAGGATCCTGTCTCTGTCTTTGTAATTTTCGGGGTCCATGCTGGCAAGTTCCAGGCAATCCAGCATCTGCCTGACGCGGGGCTCGCTCCGTATGTCTTCTTTGCCGTCTGTCGCATAAGGGATGCCGGCCTGCAGGAATTTATCTATGATCTTCAAGATCAACGCGCGTTTCCTGACCAGGATCGCGATGTTGTTATACGGGGATGCCTTTTCTTCGCTGGACAGCTCCTTTGAAGAAGATATCTGTTGCTTGAGCTCGTTTACCTTATCCACCAAAAAACACATCTCCTCTTCCTCGGTGGTAAATTCCCAGAACTCTATGGACTTGCGCTTGAAATCCTTTAATGGGACGAGCGGCTTTTCGCCTGTGCGTTCTTCCTGCGGCACGCCTTTAATAAGGTCCTGGGACAGGTCTATGATCTCTTTTGCCGAACGGTAATTATTTTTCAGCGATACGGTCTTCAGGCCTTTGAATCTCTTTTTCAATTCCCTGAAATTGCCCACGCTCGCGCCCTGGAACCGGTAAATGGACTGGTCGTCGTCGCCCACACAGCAGAGATTCGGGGCCGCGCCTTTTAAAAGAGAGAAAAGAAACTTGAGCTGAGCGCCGTTCGTGTCCTGAAATTCATCCACCATTATAAATCTAAACTGCTCCTCGTATCTTTTCTTAAGGGCCTTTTCATTGTTCAGGGCATCTGTCGCGATCATGATCATATCGTCAAAGTCATACCTGCCCCGCACGTCAAAGACCTCTTTGTTTTTGCCTTCCTTGAGCCTTTCGTATTGGTCGTACACTATAGCCAGGGCCTTTATCTTTGGGACATGCTTTTCTTCCACGTACACACCGTCGGGTTCGAGGGTCTTTACGTATTGCAAAAATTCCTGCGGGCTCACGCCTTCCCTTTTTAGCTCGCCTATTCTCCCCTGTATCTCCCTCGCGTATGTATAAGGCGCCCTGAAAGGCCTGATCTCGGAAATGCCCTGCACATGGTCCAGGATATATTCTATTGCCTTTACCTTTTCTATATCTGCGATCTGGATCCTGTCCTGTATATAGTTGGCTGCCTCCTCGGAATCGAGTATTATGGAATTTGCAAAGGCATGGAATGTGCCGACCTCGACATCGTAGCCCTTGAAGCCAACGATCTTTGTGAGGCGTTCCTTCATTGTCTTTGCCGCAGCGTTCGTATAGGTAAGGATAAGTATGTTTTCAGGGAGGGCCTTTTTCTTGCGGATGATATTTGCGGCGCGGACAGAGAGAAGCTGGGTCTTTCCTGTGCCTGGCCCGGCAAGGACAAGCACCGGACCGTCCATGGCATCCACTGCCTGCTTTTGTTCAGCATTTAGCTGGGCGTAAAACTTCTCAAAACCTGCCATAGCCCTTATTTTAGCCCAACTTTACACTTTTTACAATGCAAAAAATGTAAACCTTGCGGCAGGCGTAAACTTATTTTGACATATCGGGGTTCAGCCAGTATAATTTTTATATGCGGAAGAAACGCGATGCGTGGAAATCGAGATTAGGGATCATAATGGCTGTTTCCGGCAGCGCAGTAGGGCTCGGGAATTTCCTGCGGTTCCCTGTGCAGGCTGCGCAGAACGGCGGCGGCGCATTCATGATACCATATTTTATCTCTCTCCTCCTCCTGGGCATCCCGCTCATGTGGATAGAGTGGACGGTCGGGCGGTTCGGCGGGGGGTTCGGCCACGGCACGGCGCCCGGGATATTCCACACCATGTGGGAGAAGAACAGGTTTATAAAATATTTCGGCGTGATAGGCATATTCGGGCCGCTTGTAATATTTATCTACTATAATTATATAGCGTCGTGGACCCTTGCCTATGCCGTGTTTTCAGCAGTAGGAAAATACGGGCCGGTCGCTGACCAGGAAGGCATGCTCTCTCTCCTCAAGGGATTTCAGGGCATTGAAAAAAACCAGTTCTTTTCCAGCCTGCAGTCCGCGTATCTGTTTTTTCTTATAACATTCTCGATCAATATCTTCATTATCTATAAAGGTATATCAGGCGGCATCGAAAGACTCTGCAAGATCGCGATGCCCACGCTTTTTGTATTTGGCGTGATAATAGCCGTAAGGGTCTTGACGCTCGGCGCGCCTGATCCCTCAAGGCCTGGGTGGAACATAATGAACGGCATGGGTTTTTTGTGGAATCCGGATTTCGCGGCGCTTAAGAATGCCAAGGTGTGGCTGGCGGCAGCCGGCCAGATATTTTTCACGCTCAGCGTAGGCATAGGCGTAATACTGACCTATGCGAGCTACCTTAAGAAAAATGACGATGTGGCCTTATCCGGCCTCACAGCTGCGAGCACCAATGAATTCGCGGAAATTATCATCGGCTCCTCTATTGTAATACCGGCTGCGTTTGTGTTCTTTGGGCCGCATCAGATACAAAGCATTGCTGCGGGCGGGGCGTTTAATCTGGGATTCGTGACAATGCCCCTTGTATTCCAGAAAATAGCACTCAGCGCATTCTTTGGGTGCATGTGGTTTGCGCTCTTATTCCTGGCAGGCATTACATCCAGCGTATCGCTCGCCCAGCCCAGCATCGCATTCCTCGAAGACGAATTTAACATCTCAAAGAAAAAGGCAGTCATTATCTTTGCCGCAGTGTCATTCATACTCTGCCAACCAGCCATATTCTTCCTCAAGCACGGCGTGGTGAACGAGCTGGATTTCTGGGGCGGCACGTTCTGCCTGGTACTCTTTGCCACAGTGGAGACTATTTTATTCGGCTGGGTATTTGGGATAGAAAAGGCATGGGAGGAGATGCATCACGGCGCAGACCTGAAGATCCCCAAGATCTATAAATTCATAATAAAATACATAACGCCGCTATTTCTGTTTCTTATTCTGGGATTCTGGTTCGTGCAGGAAGGTATACCGACTATATTGATGAAAGGCGTAAGTCAGGCGGACAAGCCGTATGTGCTGGGCGCAAGGCTCATGCTCGTAGGGATGTTTGTGGTGTTGGGTATCATGGTAAAGATTGCCTGGCGGAAAAGGGCAAAAACAAGGAACAATAGATGAATCTATTTGGCTGGCTAATACTCAGCATATCCTGGATAAGTATTATATGCCTTGCCGTATTCTGCTTTCTAAAGATCCTCTCCCTTTAAGCTTATTCTATGATAATCGCC
>JABMRA010000043.1 GCA_013202925.1 Candidatus Omnitrophota bacterium
TGCGCGCGGACAGGCAGCCGGAATTTACGCAGCTGGACATGGAGATGTCTTTTGTAGATGAAGAAGAGATATTCGGCGTGATGGAAAAATTGATCTATCATGTGTTTAAAGAGGCATTGGGTATCGGGCTCAAATCGCCGTTTCCCAGGATGACATATCAGGAGTCAATGGAAAAACACAAGACAGACAAGCCTGATCTGCGCAAGGATAAGGACGGATTCGAGTTTTTATGGGTCTTGAACTTTCCGCTTTTTAAATATGACAAAGAAGAGAAGCGATGGGATATGGAACATCACCCTTTTACCTCGCCGGTCAAGGAGGACGTAGACATCATTGATGCCTCGCCGGACAAGGTCCGCTCAAGGGCGTATGACCTGGTTGTCAACGGCGTGGAGATAGCCAGCGGCAGCATCAGGATACACAGAAGGGATCTGCAGGAGAAGATCTTTGAGCGCATAGGAATGGATATGGCGCGCGCGAAAGAGCGTTTCGGATTTTTACTAGATGCGTTTAATTACGGCGCTCCGCCGCACGGGGGCATTGCCGTTGGCCTTGACAGGCTCTTGGCATTGATGTGCGGGGTGGACAGCATAAGAGAGGTAATTGCCTTTCCAAAGACACAGAAGGCAGCCTGTCCCATGACAGACGCGCCGTCGTCAGTGGACGAGAAACAGCTGAAGGAATTGGGTATCAAATCCGTGACTCGTCGTTTGTGATTCGTGACTCGCAAAAATAACGATCTACGAACAACGACAAAAAAGGAGGTTCTTATGAATAAGCTTATAACTTATAGCTTACTACTTACAGCTTTTTTTATATCCGGATGCGTGACGAGGGTGACCCCTTATGAAGCAGACAGGGTCGACCAGGAAATGAAGGGGAACAGAGGCGTAGTAAGAGGAAGGGTTGCCCCGGCTACAGAGACAGATAGAAAAAAGACCAAGACCATGTACAATATAGAGATAGAGCTTTCCTCCAGGCATGATGATGAGATATCAGAAAGAAAAGACACCGGCGTAACAGGGAACCAGGGATACATGGTAAGGAAAGGTGTTTCCAAAGACAGGCAGGCAGTATCAGCCCCAAAGAGCAAAAACGCGAGCACATTAAAGGGTTTTGGCGCTCCAAGGACGCCTCAGGTAGTGTATCAGAAACCAACGGCCTCGGAAGGTAAATACAAAAAAGAAAAAGGCAGCGGGGCCATTGTTGAAAAGGAAGGGGTGGGGCCGAGGGTTTATGTGGTGGAAAAAGGAGACACTCTTCAGAAGATATCAAAAAAGATGTACGGCACCACCAAAAAGTGGACGAGGATCTATGATGCGAACAAGGGCATCCTGAAGAGCCCTGATATGATAAAGGCCGGACAGGAACTGGTGATACCGGAGTAAGCGCAGAGCATTCGCAAGGGGGAAGATGGAAAGGATAATATCCATACACAGCAATGATGAGGCAAGGGCGCTTTTCGGTAAATGCGATGAGAATCTGCGGCTGGTGGAGTCGGGTCTTGGGGTAAAGATCGCCTCGCGCGGAGAAAGATTGACGATAACAGGCAGGAAGGCTGAGGTTGAAAAAAGCGCAAGGCTATGCGAGGAGATGCTTTCCATAGTACGCGGAGGCGGCACGATAAAAAGGGACGATCTGTCGTATTCCATAAAGTCATTTAAAAAAGATTCAGGGCTTGATCTGCAGGGGATATATCTGGACAGGATAGAGGTCTCTTCAAAGCGTCAGTTTGTAACGCCTAAGACAAAGGGTCAAAAAAGATATGTGGACGCGATAAGAGGGAACGATATCGTGTTCGGTATAGGGCCAGCTGGTACAGGCAAGACCTATCTGGCAATGGCCATGGCAGTCAACGCGCTGAAAAAACAAGAGGTCAGCAGGATTATTTTAACGCGGCCGGCTATCGAGGCAGGGGAAAGCCTGGGTTATTTACCAGGGTCCCTTTATGAAAAAGTGACACCTTATCTCAGGCCCCTCTATGACGCGCTTTACGATATGATGGAAGTGGACAGGATCCAGGGCTGCATAGAGAGAGGCATTATTGAAGTTGCGCCGCTTGCTTATATGCGAGGCCGTACCCTGAACGGCTCTTTTATAATACTTGACGAGGCGCAGAATTCGACTACGGACCAGATGAAGATGTTTCTTACAAGGCTCGGGTTTGACTCCAAGACAGTCATAACAGGAGACGCGACGCAGAGTGACCTCCCTTCAGAAAAAGAGTCCGGCCTGAATCACGTACAGAGGATACTCAAGCAGATAAAAGGTATAAAATTTGTGCATTTTACAGGTGAGGATGTAGTGAGGCATCCCCTGGTGCAGGAGATAATAAAGGCCTATGAAAAAAATACTCAATAAGAAGTTCAGCGGAAACCCCAATCTAATATCTCATATTGCCATTGCAGTCGTCACGTGCCTGGCCTTGGTCGTTATAATCCAGTGGGACAGGGGATTTTTTAAGGCAGAGTTTCGCGAGGGTGATATTGCCCTGAGGTCTATCTACGCGCCGTATGATTTTAAGATAAAAGGGGAAATGGATAACAAGGCCACAGAGGATGCAAGAGAGAAGGCCGTGGATGCGGTACTGCCTTTTTACGTCTTTGACGCAGGGATACAGGCCAATGTTTTAAACAAGGCCGCCTCGATCATAGATTCGGCAAGGTCCTTGAAAGATGCGCCTGATCTGACAGAAGAGGAAAAGGCATCAAGGATAGCGGATATCTCAGCATCTTTTAATATCTCGGAAGCGCTGGTGACAGACATCCTGGGGATAAAAGATCTCGAAGTCTTTTCCGGGTATGTCACAGAGGCAATAGATAAGTTCATGTCGAAAGGCATTATCTCTGCATCAGAGATGGATGCCCTTAAAGGCGATGATATAAAGACAATAATGCTTGTGGATAAGACAGCGGGCACCGAAAAGGTGAGATTCATAGACGCGTTCTTTACCCTCGAGGGTTTAAGGAAAAAGGTAGAGGACTTTTCTTCCTCAAATATCAAGGACAGGAAGGCAAGGGGCGTGGCAACGGATTTCGTAAATGCGATTTTGAGCACCAATGTAACGCACAGCAAAGAAGAAACAGAAGCAAGAAGGCGGGCTGTATCGCAGGGCGTCAACCCGATTTATAATATAATAGAGGTAAAGAAAAACGAGACAATGCTGAACAAAGGCGAGCGCATAGGAAAGGAACATATCGCGAAATTAAACGGCATTGAGCAGAACCAGCCATTTGCAACCGCAACTAAAATAGGCGGCATATTTGCGATCGCTATCCTCACAGGGCTTTTTATGCTCCTCGTGGGGCTGTACATTAAATTTTATAAACCCGATATAGCAGCAGGAAATAAGGAACTGATCCTGCTTTCCATTATTTGCATACTGATATTGTTCGTAGCAAAGGTCATTGTAATATCCCCGTGGCCAAGCAATCTCGTGCCCATTGCAGTGGCCTCCATGCTCATAGCTATTTTGATCAACGGCCCGCTGGCGATCATAACGACCTGTTTTTTGAGTATACTGGTCGGTATAATCGCCGGAAACAGGCTGGACATCGTCGGTGTTTCCATGGTAGGCGGTATAGTGGGCGTATTTGCAATGAGGGGCGTGAGGAGGCGTTCGCAGGTGATAACAGCAGGCCTCTGCGTCGGTTTTGCCAACATGAGTTATCTTATAGGTATGGGCCTTGTGAGTTCCCTTGATTTCAGCACGTATATCACGGAGGCGCTTCTTGGTTTTGCAAACGGCCTGATGTCAGCAGTTATCGTGACCGGCGTCCTGCCTATCTTTGAAAACACTTTCAAGATCACCACTGATATCAGCCTGCTCGAACTGTCTGATCTGAATCATCCGCTTTTGAAGGACATGGTCATGAAGGCGCCCGGCACTTATCATCACAGCCTGGTAGTGGGAAACCTTGCAGAGGCAGCGTGTGAATCGATCAAGGCGAATGCGCTCCTGGCCAGGGTCAGTTCCTACTTTCACGATATAGGAAAGATCGAGAAGGCGGCCTATTTTAGCGAAAACCAGTCTGTCGGAGGTTCGACTCACGACAAACTTTCTCCTACGATGAGCAGCCTCATCATAACCAACCATGTCAAAAACGGCGTGGAATTGGCAGAGAGACATAAACTCAACAGAGAGATAATAGACATCATAAACCAGCACCATGGTACAGGCCTTGTTTTTTATTTCTTCAAGAGGGCGCTGGAAAGGGTCATGGATGAAAAGGTGGGAGAGCAGTCTTTTAGATATCCCGGCCCAAAACCCCAGACAAGGGAGGCGGCGTGTGTGCTCCTGGCTGATTCAGTGGAGGCGGCATCGCGCGCCCTGGATGACCCTACGCCATCCAGGATAAAAGGCCTGGTCAGAAAGGTCATAAACAATAAGTTTATAGACGGGCAGCTGGACGAGTGCAACCTGACGCTCAGCGACCTTGAAAAGATCGCCGAGGTATTTACGCATATCCTTACAGGGATATTTCATACGCGCGTAGAATATCCTGACGAGCCGGAGAAACAAAAATAGATGAACATCGATGTCCGGGATCTGCAGGATAGTGTAAGGATTGACAGGAAAAAGATAACTAGATGCGCGGAATTTGTATTAAAGGCCATGGGTGAAGGCAAGGCGGAGTTGAGCCTGTTGTTCGTAACAGATTCTTATATCAAGGGATTAAACTGGAAATATCGCAGGGTAAGATCCAGGACAGATGTCTTGGCGTTTTCAATGAGGGAAGGCGCGGGGCTCTCCATAGACAGCGCCCTTTTGGGAGATGTGGTCGTATCGACAGAGACAGCCCGGAGAGAAGCGCGCAGGAGAAAAATATCTGTCCAGAGAGAGATATGCCTGTACCTTGTGCACGGGATACTTCATCTTCTGGGGTATAAGGACGAAAGCCGCAGGGACAGGGCAAGGATGCAGGCGAAGGAAGCCGAACTTTTGGAGGCCATGTGAGACAACGAAGGTTGGTCGAGAGTTTTAATTCTGCCATAGAAGGTTTTGTGTATGTTTTTAAGACCCAGCGCAGCATGAGGCTGCATTTTCTCGTAGGCCTTTCCGTGCTGCTCCTGGGCCTTTTTCTGAATTTCACGTATCTTGAACTGATAGTCCTATGCCTTACTATAACATTTGTCTTGTTTGCCGAGATGTTCAATACAGCGCTTGAACACACCATAGATATTGTCAAAGAGGAATCTCACCCCCTGGCCAGGATCGTAAAAGATATCTGCGCAGGCGCTGTGCTTCTGAGCGCGCTGTTCTCGGTCATCGTAGGCTATGTATTGTTTGCCAACAAGGTAGGGGTCAGGATGGAGGACAATATAATCAAGATAAGGGAATCCAGCTGGCATATTACCTTTATTGTCTTACTTGCGATCTTAGTCCTGGTGGTCTTGAGCAAGATTCTTTTTCATAGCGGTACGCCTCTGCGGGGCGGTATGCCGAGTGGGCACAGTGCCGTGGCATTCGCTATATGGGCAATAATCTCTCTGCTTTATCCGTATAGCCTTGTGATCTTTCTCGTATTTATTCTTGCGTTCTTAGTGTCAAGGAGCAGGATCACGGACAGGGTCCATTCGACGCTGGAGGTCTTTAGCGGCGCCTTGCTCGGCGTCTTGGTGACCCTCCTGATTTTTCAAATCTTAAGGAGATGAGACATGTTTTTTAAAAAGATCAGGGCCAGTTTTTTAACAGGCGCGTTGATCGTGACCCCGCTGGTTCTTACGTTTTGGGTATTGTATTTTATAATAGATAAGATGAACCTGTTGTTCCTGGCACCCATTATGAATCTCATGAGGAATCTGGTTCCTGCCTCTAGCATAGGTATCTTTACAAATGCAGCAATATTCCTTTTGCTGCTGGTATGCCTGACGCTGATAGGTTTTGCCACGAGAATAATCATCATCAGAAATATATTTGGATTTGGCGAGAGGATTTTGTACAAGATGCCGATGATAAGCTCCGTATACAGGATGATAAAGGAGATATCGTTTGCCTTTTTTGTCAAGAAGAATACTATCTTTCAGAGGGTGGTCCTCATAGAATATCCCAGAAAAGGTCTTTATCAGCTGGGATTTGTCGTATCAGAGACAAAGGGCGAAGTCCAGAAAAAGACAAAAGAACAGGTGTTGAATGTGTTTGTGCCGACCACACCGAATCCTACTTCCGGCATGCTGGTGCTCGTCCCGAAAGAGCAGGTTATCCCTCTGGATATATCAGTGGCAGAGGGCATGAAGATGGTTATTTCAAGCGGCGCGATTGTGCCGAAGGCTCATTATGACGATTCAAAAACAGGAAGCAGTACTTCTGAAGAAAAGGGATCTCAGAGAGACTAGCCTCATACTTACTTTTTTCACGAAGGATTTTGGAAAGGTGCATGGCGTTCTAAAGGGGGCCCGCGGTTCCCGCGCCAGGAGCAACGTCAATCCTTTGTTTTTCAGCCTCAATCAGATAGTCTATTACGAAAAGAGAAGAAGCGATCTTTTTATAATATCTCAGTGCGAGACAGAGCGGGTTTTTCTCGATATTCTGAAAGAGTGGGACAGGGCCGCTGTTGCTTATTATGTCCTTGAGCTTGTGGATGTACTCACGGAGCCGGGGCAGGGTTCCGTAGAGATATTTGAGAGCCTGTTGAACAGCCTGAGTTCCCTGGATGGCAAAAAAGAGCCGGGGGCCATGGCCAGGCTTTTTGAGGTACGGTTCCTGATGGCAATGGGGTTGTGGCCGGGCAGTCAGAGCTTTGAATTGACAAAAGGTGCGGCCTTGACGCTTTCATGTTTTGAGAAAGACGCATGGCAGGGCTCTTCGAGGATAAAATTGACGCGCGAGGTCGGCAGCGAGATAAAGAAGATCACGGAAAAGATAATAGAAGACAATCTGGACAGGCCGTTGAAGACAAAAAAGATATTCGGATAAGACTTGCGAGGTGCTATTATGAAAAAACTATCTTTTGTTGAAGTGGTCGATATGCTAAACAAGTTCTGGGTCAAGCAGGGCTGTTTTATCGTGGCGCCGCTTGATACAGAGGTGGGCGCCGGTACCTTTCACCCGGCGACCTTTTTCAAGTCGCTGGGGAGAGATAAGTGGCGCGCGGCTTATATCCAGCCTTCAAGGCGGCCTACTGACGGCAGGTACGCGGACAATCCCCTCAGGCTGCAGTCGTATTATCAGTATCAGGTACTGGTCAAGCCAAGCCCGCGGGATATAAAAAAGATCTACCTGGAAAGTCTCAGG
Organism: Candidatus Omnitrophota bacterium; assembly: GCA_013202925.1. GTDB lineage: Bacteria > Omnitrophota > Gorgyraeia > Gorgyraeales > Gorgyraeaceae > JABMRA01. The sequence goes on from JABMRA010000043.1 coordinate 7,235, forward strand.
GCGCTTGGCATCGATCTAAAGGCACACGAGGTGAGGTTTGTAGAGGACGATTGGGAATCTCCTACGCTAGGCGCATCAGGCCTTGGCTGGGAGGTGTGGCTTGACAGTTTAGAGATCACGCAGTTTACCTATTTTCAGCAGATAGGCGGCAAGGAACTTGATCTGGTGTCCTGCGAGATCACGTACGGGCTTGAGCGCATATGCATGTTTATTCAGAACAGGTTCAATGTTTTTGATCTGGAATGGCAGCCGGGCCTGACTTACGGGGATATTCACGAGCAGCACGAGATAGAATATTCAAAATATAATTTTGACGAGGCAAATATAGATATGCATCTTAAGATGTTCGAGGCGTTTGAAAAAGAGGCAGCAGCGCTTTTGGGCAAAGGGTTGATCTATCCGGCGTATAGTTTTGTTTTAAAGGCGTCGCACACCTTTAATCTTCTTGATGCGCGCGGAGCCGTGAGTCAGAGCGAAAGGCCGCGTTACATCGGCAGGATCCGTTCTCTGGCCAAACGCTGCGCAGAACTCTACCTCGAGAAAAAGTAAGCTTACGCTTTTTGCCACTCGTGTTCAAATTAGGATTGCAACTACCGTCAATAAGCGTATTTTGAAATTCGGTTTCACATCGTCATTGCGAGGTAATTTTCTTATTGACCCAACGAAGCAATCTCATAAAAAGCGAGATTGCTTCGCGAGATCGATAACGAGGTCGACTCGCAATGACGCGTAATTTAGACAGCTGTGACTTTTTACAATGCAGGGAACACAAACTCTGGTGGAAGGGGATATGGAGCACAGGGATTTTTTGCTGGAGATAAATGTTGAGGAGCTGCCGGCAGGGTATGTCAGGGACGCGGCGGCATCTATGAAAACAGCCTTTAGAAGGGGGCTTGACTCGTTTCACGTAGGTTTTAACGGGAGGATATTGGATTTTGGTACAAAAAATTCATTGGTTTGCTATATAGAGAACCTGCCGTTGAAGCAAGAAGAGGTCTCTCAGGAGATCCTTGGCCCGCCAAAAAGGATCGCCTTTGACGAAAAAGGTAATCCTACAAAGCAGGCGGTTGGCTTTGCAAAAAATCAGGGCGTAAAAACAGAGGATTTAAAAGTAAGGCAAACGCCGAAGGGCGAGTATGTAGTCATTGAGAAAAAAGAAAAGGCCCGTGACACAAAAGATATCCTGCGGGAGATGACCCCGGGCATTATAAAGGGCATCCGCTTCCCGAAAACTATGAAATGGGACGATTCTGGTCTGCGCTTTGCAAGGCCGATAGAGTCAGTGCTGGCATTGTTTGGCAATGAAGATGTAGATATTAAAATCGACAGCGTGCCTCAGAAAAAAATAAGACCAGTGGCCCCGGCGAAATATTTAAAGACCCTTGGTAAGTTGATAGATTGGGATGTAAGAAAAAAAGAGATCAAAGGACTCATTCTTGGTGTTGTAAAAGGCCTCAGGGCAGACCATGGCGTTGACGAAAACCTTCTGGACGAAGTCACTTTTATGGTCACTTCTCCGGATGTGTTTGCCGGAGAGTTTGATAAAAAATTCCTGGATCTGCCAGGTGATGTTCTCAGGGCCAGCATGGCAAAGCACCAGAGGGTCTTCCCTGTTTCTAGAAACGGAAAACTCATCAATAAATTTATCGCTGTTCTGGACGGGCGGCGGAATAAAAAGCTGGTAAGAAAGGTATATGAAAATATTTTGGAGGCAAAGTTAAAAGACAGCCTGTTTTTCTTTGACGAGGACACGAAAAGGCCGCTCTCCGAAAACATTTTTCAATTAAAAGACTTGATTTTTCAAAAGGATTTAGGTAATATGTTCGAAAAAATCGAGCGTCTGAAAGCGCTTTGCGGTTTTATCTGCGATAAGGTGGGCGAGAGACCTTTAAAAAAAGACAGCGAGAGGGCGGCCGAACTTTCAAAGGCGGATCTGGTTACTCATATGGTGGGAGAGTTTCCGAGTCTGCAGGGCGTGATGGGCGGAGAATACGCATTGAAGAGCGGAGAAAATAAAACAGTAGCCCAGGCCGTAAGAGAACATTATCTGCCTCAGGGCATGGATGATCCCTTACCGGAAACCCGGGCTGGCGCGATCCTCGCGCTCATGGATAAGATAGACAACGTGGTGGGTTTTTCCGGCATGGGCGCAGAGAAGATCAGCGGGAGTTTTGACCCGTTTGGAATAAGAAGGAATGCGCTGGGATTTGTTCGGATTGTAAAAGATAAAGGATTCAGGTTTGATTGTGAAGACCTGATCCATAAAGCAATAGAGCTATACAGGGACAAATTAAATGTTCCAGGGAACCTTAAGGACAAGGTTGTTGATTACTTAAAGGATAGGATCGAATTTTTAATGGGGGACGTCAGGCCGCTCGAATTAAAAAGGGCTGTGTGGGAAAGCGGCTGTTTTGACATATGCGATATTTTTAACAGGATCAGGGCCCTTGCCTCGATAAAAGATAAGACATATTTTTTAGAAGCGGCAAAGGTCGTGGAGCGCACCGGCAATATTTTAAAAGGCGCAAAGAAAGAAAAGATAGGCGCTGTAGATGAAAGGCTTTTCAAGGAAGATCCTGAGAGGTCGGTCTGGAAGGCGTATCTGGATTCAAAGGATAAAATACAGGGCCTTATTGATGAGGAACAGTATAAAGACGCGACCGGGGAATACGCCCGGGCGTTTTACAGGGTAGTGCATGACTTTTTTGACAAGGTGCTCGTGAATGTCGAAGACAGGGCATTGCGATTGAACCGCCTTGCGATCATGAAGGCAATAAACACACTTTATACAGAGCGCGTTGCTGACCTGGCGCTGTTGCCGCAAATCGTAGTGAAATGAAATGAGGCCATGGCTTACGCTGGTCATTGGCCAGCGTAAGCCATTTGGCCGAATTTCATCCGCCTAAGGCGGATTTAACTCGCACATTTGTGAAAGCGAAACATAGAAGATTAACTTACGAAAATCCAAGATTTTCGTAAGTTAAGTACTCGTTAAAGAAAGGGAGGATGCGTAAGATGGCGAAGATGGTTTACTTCTTTGGAGAGGGTAAGGCAGACGGAAATGCAAAAATGAAATCCCTTCTCGGAGGCAAGGGCGCTAACCTTGCAGAGATGACAAATATCGGGGTCCCTGTTCCCCCTGGTTTCACTATTTCGACAGAGGCATGCGATTATTATTATAAGCACGGCAAGAAGTATCCAGCTAACCTTCAGAAACAGATCGATGTCAATATTGTAAAGCTTGAAAAGGCAATGGGCGCAAAGCTCGGAGACACAGGCAATCCACTCCTGGTATCAGTAAGGAGCGGCGCTGCTGTTTCCATGCCCGGCATGATGAACACGGTCCTTAACCTGGGCCTCAATGACGAGGCAGTGATCGGCCTGGCAAAAAAGACCAATAATGAGCGCCTGGCATGGGATGCCTATAGGCGTTTTATCGATATGTTTGGCAACGTGGTGATGGGTGTTGACCATGCTTATTTTGAAGAAAAGATGGCAGCCCTTAAAAAGAAATACAAGGTGAAACTGGACAATGAGCTTACAGCGCGGCAGCTGAAGGAGCTGGTCGGAGAATACAAAAAGGTCTACGAGAAACACGTTAAAAAACCTTTCCCTGGTAATGCCAGGGAGCAGCTGATGGCTGCTGTAAAGGCGGTATTTGGTTCATGGAATACAGAGAGGGCGGTTGTCTACAGAAGGATCAACAAGATCACGGGCCTTCTCGGAACAGCTGTCAATGTCCAGGCAATGGTGTTCGGCAACACAGGAGGCGATTCAGGCACAGGGGTCGCGTTTACGCGCAACCCATCCACCGGCGAAAATAAATTTTTCGGAGAGTTTCTTATGAATGCGCAGGGCGAGGACGTGGTGGCAGGTATAAGGACGCCCGAGCCCATCAGCGACCTGAAAAAAGAGATGCCAAGGGTCTATAAAGAGCTGGATGCCATCAGGCATAAGCTCGAGAGGCATTACAGGGACATACAGGATGTGGAGTTTACTATTGAAGAAGGCCGGCTCTATATGCTGCAGACCAGGACAGGCAAGCGCACAGGCCTTGCAGCTGTAAAGATAGCCTGTGATATGGTAAAGGAAAAGATGATCACGCCTAAGGAGGCGTTGATGAGAATAGAAGGGGACCAGCTTAACCAGCTCCTGTTTCCTGTATTCGATCCAAAGGCAAAATCAAACGCTACTGTGCTTGCCAAAGGCCTGCCCGCGGGGCCCGGCGCGGCGTCGGGACACGTGGTCTTTACTGCCAGGGACGCGGAGGCATGGAAAAAAAGAGGCAAGAAGGCCATACTTGTCAGGCATGAGACATCTCCTGAGGACGTTGCCGGCATGGACGCTGCGGTGGGTATCTTGACTTCCACAGGAGGCATGACCTCGCACGCTGCTGTTGTTGCAAGGGGATGGGGCAAGTGCTGCATAGCTGGCTGCGGCGCATTGAATATTGATTATGCAAAAAAACAGATCTCTGTGGCTGGCAGGACAATAAAAGAAGGAGCATTTATTTCCCTGGACGGCTCTACGGGAGAGGTCATGCTGGGAGACGTAAAGGCGACTTCAAGCCCTGTTATAGCAGGGGTCGTAGAAGGCAATTTATCTGCCAGGAAAAGCAATATCTACAAGGAGTTTGTCCAGGTGATGAAATGGGCAGACCAGTACCGCAAAATAAACGTACGCACAAATTCAGATACACCAAAGGATTCGATGGTGGCCCGCAGGCTCGGGGCCGAAGGCATAGGCCTTACAAGGACCGAGCACATGTTTTTCGAAGGGGAGAGGATCTGGGCTATCCGTGAGTTTATACTCGCGCAGGACCTTGGATCAAGAGAAAAGGCCCTGAAAAAACTGCTGCCTTACCAGCGCAAGGATTTCGAAGGCATATTCAGGGAGATGAACGGATTGCCTGTCACGATAAGGCTCCTGGATCCGCCATTGCACGAGTTCCTGCCTAATAACGAAGCAGGCATAAAAGAGATGGCCAGGAGGATGAAGGTCCCGTCCGCGAGGATAAAAGACCTTGTAAAAAAATTACACGAGATGAATCCCATGCTCGGTCACAGGGGCTGCAGGCTTTCCATTACCTATCCCGAACTCTGCGTTATGCAGACCACGGCCATTATCGAGGCCGCGTGCAATATGGTCAAGAAGAACATCAAGGTCTTGCCTGAGATAATGATACCGCTTATTGGGACAAAGGCGGAATTTGATTATCTGGAGGCCATTGTGCGCGAGACCGCAGGAAAGATCATCAAGAAGACAGGCAGGCCGGTCAGGTATCTTGTCGGCACAATGATCGAGATCCCAAGGGCAGCCCTTACCGCTGATAAGGTCGCCGAGACCGCTGAATTTTTCTCTTTTGGCACCAATGACCTGACGCAGATGACCTTTGGATACAGCCGTGACGACGCAGGCGTTTTTCTGCCTGACTACATTGAAAAGAAGATGCTTCCTGAGGACCCTTTCCAGAGCATAGATCAGGAAGGCGTAGGGCAGCTTGTCAGGTTAGGTATTGAGCGCGGAAGAAAGACGAATAAAAATCTAAAGGTCGGTATCTGCGGAGAGCACGGCGGCGAACCAAAGTCAGTGCATTTCTGCCACAGCGTTGGCATGAATTACGTGAGCTGTTCGCCTTTCAGGGTGCCGATTGCAAGGCTGGCAGCAGCGCAGGCCGCTATTAAGGATGGGGGACGATATATTAGTAAAAGGTGAAAGGTTAAAAGTGATAGGTGTTTTTAGGGCGCAAATTTGAACCCTTTTCACTTTTCACTTCACACTTTTCACCTTTAACAGGCATTGTGACATACATAGGTGCGTAATGGACGCAATAAAGCTTTATCTCAGGGCAATAAAAGATATCCCGCTTTTGACCGCTGAGCAGGAGAGGTCGCTCGCGCGGCGGATCAGGAGAGGGGATGCAAAGGCGCGGAAAAAGATGATACAGTCCAACCTGCGTCTTGTTATAAATATCGCAAAGCGCTATTCAAGGCTCGGCGTCCCCATGATGGACCTTATAGAGGAAGGCAACCTTGGACTTATCAAGGCGGTTAAAAAATACAATCCGTACAAGGGTTACAGGTTTAGTACATACGCGGCGTGGTGGATAAAACAGTACATAACACGCGCTATTGCAAACCAGGGTAAGACCATAAGGATCCCTGTGTACATGACAGAGATAATAAACAGGTGGAAAAGAATAACAGAGCAGCTGACGCAGAAATACGGCAGGAAACCCAAGTCAAAAGAGATCGCAAAGAAGATGCGGCTGCCTATAAAGAAGGTCCGCGAGATAAGTGAGGTCGCTACAAAGATCTCTTCTCTCGACGCGCCTATCGGCGATGACGGCACAGGCCAGTTCATGGATCTGATCGAAGACGAGACAAGCTCCTCTCCCATGGACAATATAACCGATACATTGCGCAGGGAAAGAGTGGACGCCCTTCTGGAACGCATGAACGAGAGAGAGAAGAGGATCCTGGACCTGCGTTTTGGTTTGACCGCAGGTACGACTCATACGCTGGGAGAGACAGCGAAGTTTTTTGGCATAACAAGGGAAAGGGTCAGGCAGATAGAGAGCGCCGCGCTTGAAAAATTAAGGACCTACATCATCCAACAGAGCGGAGAATTGGGGGAATACTAGGTACCCGTCATTGCGAGGGTAGAGCTCTCTCTCGTCATTGCGAGGGTAGCTATATAAGGGAGCTCCCGAAGCCCGCTTCGCCCGCGAAGCGAGGCGAGCAATCTCCTGAGATTGCTTCCTGAGTCGATATGTTAAGTCGACTCGCAATGACGATGGACAAAGATTGGAGTCAGATATGGAAGATTTGAAAGATTACATTCGCAACATTCCGGATTTTCCAAAAAAGGGTATCCTTTTTCGCGACATCACGACCCTTATAGGTGATAAGGAAAAGTTTGGCAGGGTCATCAATGAGTTGTCCAGGCGATACGCGGATAAAAAGATCGACGCAGTGGTCGCGATCGAATCAAGGGGATTTATTTTTGGAGGGGCATTGGCCAGGGAATTGGGCGCGGCCTTTGTGCCTGTCAGAAAGAAAGGAAAACTCCCCTACAAGACCTTGAGCGTGACATATTCATTGGAATACGGAGAAGACACAGTTGAACTTCATGAAGACGCGTTTAAGCCCGGCGCAAGGATTTTATTGATAGATGACCTTTTGGCAACAGGCGGGACAATGGCCGCAGTGATAGACCTGGTAAAAAAATTAAAAGGCGAGATCGCAGAGATCGCCTTTGTCATAGAGCTTGCGGATTTAAAAGGCCGCGCCAGACTAAAAGGCCACCCGGTTTATTCAATGGTGCAATACTAAAGATGTAAGGTCGATATGTTGGTGAAAGGTTAAAGGTGAAAAGTGAAAGGTTTAAAGTATGCTTTTCACTTCACACTTTCCCCCTTTCACTAACAAGGCGACCCTATAACTGGTTGCGTCCCTGTAGCTCAGATGGATAGAGCAAAGGTTTCCTAAACCTGGTGTCGGCTGGTCGAA
>JABMRA010000044.1 GCA_013202925.1 Candidatus Omnitrophota bacterium
ATGCTAAAGGCCCGGCTGGGATTCATATCAAAGAGGGCCCATCTATATAAAAACAGGCCCCTTCCTTTTCTATTCTTTAAAGATCTAAAAGAGGCCCGTAAAACTATAAAAAAACACTCCAGGATCTACTACCTAAGAAACGCCTTTTCCTCCATCCTCACAAGTTAAGTTTAACTTTTTGACTATGGGAGCCGGGCTCCCATAGTCAAAAATCGTAGCTGATGCCGATGGCTACTTCTTCGCCGTCCAGGAAAATGCCTTCCAGGTTTATCTTTGTCCTTTTATTCAGCCAATAGTCCAGCCCCGCGATAACGCCGCAATATTTATCTGACTGGATACGCTTCCTGTTGGCCTCGTTTTCCCATTTTATAAAATCCAGGGTCCCGTATCTTGCGCCCAGATACGGAACAAAATCTCCGATGTCTTTGGAGATCACTAGAGACCCCTGCCATTCGTCTATGATCGCCTCGTGTTTAATAGCTTCCTGGTTTTTTGGGTCAGGGTGCACGCTTATGTGCTGGAACCCGGCAACGCCTTTTATCCCCCGTTCCTCATTTTCATACACCCTTAACCTGAAGCCATAGGCCCCTGCAAAGTTGGTGCTATAACTCAAATCGCTATTGCCTCTGGTCCTGTCCCACTCCACGTCTCCGACCCCTATCTTTCCATCAAAAGAAAACCCTGAAAAAATACCGTAAGAACATGTCAGAAAGAATCTATTGCCGTTTGTGCCGCCCTCGTCATTATCCAGGTTTCTGTCTATAATAACATTGCCTTCCAATCCGCATGTCCAATGCCGCTTCTCAGGCATGTGCGTACCATAGGCCGGCGCAGCATAAGACGGTGCGCTGAAGCAAAAGAACAGGACAGGGAAAATAAATAAATATATATGCTTTTTCAACTTGTCTCCTCTAAAGCATTTTATCTTTTTGCGAGGGCCTCCAGGTCAGACCATGGTTTCCTGCCTTTTAATATCACCACGATCGCCTTGTGCCATATGGAGTATTGGATATAACCGGCGAAACAATGTCTGGCCTTTTTCGTGTAACCTGTCTTGCCCAGAAGCACATACGGCGTATCGTTCCATAGGGTCTTATTATGATTCTTTAATTTTATTAGTCTCCCGCTATTGAGCTCCCTTATCTCTGAGTTTTTGAGTTTCAGGATATCAACGAATTTCTTGTTCTTCATTGCCTCCCGTACTATCAGGGCCAGATCATACGCAGTAGAATATTGGCCCTCTGCCGGCAGGCCGTTTGAATTTTTAAAATGGGTGCTCCTTGCGCCTATTGCCCTGGCTGTCTCATTCATCATATCCACAAATTTTTCCTCTGAGCCCGCAACGCTCTCAGCCAGCGCAACGCTCGCGTCATTGCCGGAATTCAGAAGAAGCGCCTTAAGCAGGTCCTCTGTCAGGTACTCCTCTCCTTCCTTGATGTACACCTTGGAGGGCTCCATGGAGCTGGCAAACTTACTCACGGCCACCTTCTTTTTAAGAGGGGAGTTTTTCAGGACCACAAGCGCGGTCATTATCTTTACAGTGCTGGCAGGCGCAAGTCTCTGGTGCGGATTCTTGGAATATATAACCCTTTTGGTCCACGGCCCCATTACGACAGCAGACTCTGCTGTTAAAGAGATCTCTTCTTTTGGAAAACTGAATATGGTTAGAAAGAAAAGGGGTATTAATAGAAGCTTTTTAGGCATTTAAGTCAGGATGCATGTCCCGGGTTTCTTTTGCAACGTCCTCCAGCGTCAGCTTTGCCCTCCTGAGTTCAGCGGCAAGCCTATTGGTTATTATAAGGTGCTTATGGGAAAGGAGCGAAAAGGCCACGTGCATAAGCGCCAGCAAAAATAAAAATGTATCCACCTTTGTCTTGAGCAAAAAATATAAAAGATAGAATGCGCCCATCGCAATCAGGTATCTATTGATCCTACCCACAATAATCGCAAATCTTTCTTCACTTGTTATCTCTTGCATATCCTACCTCCTGAAATTTATTCGTAATTGGCATGCGCCTGTCTTTCCCAAATGAGCGTGGAGTGATCTTTATGCCGGGCGGCGCCTGCCGCCTTTTATATTCGTTCACATCTATCATCCTCAAGACCTTTTTAACAGTGTCTTTATGCCCGACCTTCTTTACTATATCGCCAAAGCCCTTGTTTTTGCCAATATATAGATCGATGATCTCATCGAGCAAATCATATGGAGGCAGCGAGTCCTGGTCCTTCTGTCCAGGGCTCAATTCTGCAGAAGGGGCCCTGTCAAGGACACTCTGGGGTATGATCTGAGTCCCCTTTTTGGAATTTACGAATCTGGCCAATTCATATACAAGATTTTTGGGCACATCCTTGATCACTGCAAAACCTCCGGCCATATCACCATACAGGGTACAATAGCCAACGCTCGTCTCGCTCTTATTGCCTGTATTAAGTACGAGGCAGCTGAATTTGTTAGAAAACGCCATCAAGATATTACCCCTGATCCTTGCCTGGACATTCTCTTCTGTTATATCAGGCTCCATGCCGGCGAAATGGGCGCTTAATGCGCTGATATACACTTCAAAAATGCCGTCTATGGGAACCTTTGTAAATCTTATGCCAAGATTCTTAGCGATCTTTTGCGCGTCGTCCTGCGCGCCTTTCGAAGAATATCTTGAAGGCATGGAGACAGCCAATACATTTGCCTTGCCAAGCGCGTCCACGGCCAGAGACGCCACCAATGCCGAATCTATGCCTCCTGAAAGCCCAACAGCGGCCTTTTTGAAATTATTTTTCCTTACATAGTCGCTGACGCCTAAGGTAAGGGCCGAATAGACCTCTTCGGCCCTGGATAATTTTTTGATCTTCTTTTTGGGGCCGATCGGGAAGTCAACGATCAACAGATCCTCTTCAAACGCCTTTGCCTCTCTACTAACCGCGCCGCTTTTGTCAAATACCGCGCTCCTCCCGTCAAATACGAGTTCATCCTGACCGCCTACAAGGTTACAGTAAACGATTGGGATTTTAAATGTCCTGGCCTTCCTGCCCAGCACATCCTGCCTCTCTTCTATCTTGCCTAAACAGTAAGGCGAGGCAGAAAGATTGATTAAAAAATCCGCTCCCTTTAGGGCCGTGCCCTTTGAGATCCAGACATCCTCGCATATATTTACAGCGAACGAAAAACCCCTGGCCTTAAAGACCCTGCCTTTCTTGCCGGGCCTGAAATACCTCTTCTCGTCGAATACACCGTAATTCGGCAGGTGCATCTTGTCGTATACACACAGGACCTTTTTATCGCTCAAAATAGCAGCGCTATTATAAATGCCTGCCCTGTCCCTATTCACGAATCCCACTATCGCTATTATGCCTTTCGTTGCCTTCGTAAGAGCGTTCAGGCACCTGATGTTTTCATTTATGAAATGGGGTTTTAAAAGCAGGTCTTCCGGCGGGTAACCGGTTATAGTGAGCTCCGGGAATGCGATCAGGTCCACATCCTTCTGCATGGCCTCGTTCAGGCAAAACAATATCTTCTCTGTATTGCCTGCCAGGTCCCCGACTATTGTATTTATTTGTGCGATTGCAAGCCTGATTGCCTTCACGTGAACCACCTCTATCGAAAATCCACCCTAGCCCCTATGTAACATGGTTAAAAAGATTTTATCATAATTCCAAAAAATAGGCAAACTATGTATAGCAAGGCAACGCTACCTTAAAAGGACCAGCCCTAATATTACAAATACCACGCCGCCTGCCTTGGCAAGCGTAACGCCTTCCCCGAGAAAGATGACGCCCAACAGAAACGCAAACAGCGGATACGTCCCTGCCACAGGGACGAGTTTCGATGCCTCCCCTATCTTAAGGGCGTGATAAAAA
>JABMRA010000010.1 GCA_013202925.1 Candidatus Omnitrophota bacterium
CCTTTTTCATTACAATAAGATTGATCGAGCGGGTGCCGAGGGTCTTATTGATTATATCCTCTTTCTTAAAGGAATCCTTTACAGAGGCCACGTCCTTGATCCTGAGCCAGTTGCCCACGTCATTGGCCCTGATTATTATATCCTCCACTTCTTCGGCGGTGGAAAATTCTCCGGTGGTCCTTATGCTGTATTCTTTGGTCTCAGTATTGATCTCACCTGCAGGCACACTGATGTTTCGCGAAGAAAGGGCCTGTTCGATCTCGTCAAAGGACACGTATTGCTCGCGCATCTTTTCAGGGTCAACATGCACCTGGATCTCCCTGTCCCTGTAGCCGGATTTTCTGACCCGCGCAACGCCCTTTATGTCTTCCAGCAGATCCTCTAACCCGACAGCATAATGCTGCAATTTTTTCTCGCTCATATTCCCTGAGAGGGATACCTCGATAACAGGATATTGTTTGCTTGAGATCTCAGTTACAACAGGATCCTCGTAGATGTCCTTGGGGAGGTCTTTTGTCTTGTCTACCGCACTCTGTATGTCGTTCACGACCTTTTTCTTGTCCTGTTCGTCAGGATCAAGTTTGATCGTAATAAAAGACACGCCCGAGGTCGACGAGGATTTTATCTCTTTTATGCCGTCTACTTCTTTGAGCTCTTTCTCGATCGGCACAGTGACGAGTTTTTCAATATCAAGGGGGGTGGCGCCCGGGTATGCTGTAGTGACGCTTACTATGTCAAAGTCCACATTCGGGAACACCTCCCTGTTCATACCGAACACCACCACCAGCCCGAATATGATAATGAGGATCGACACCAGATTCACGAAAAGTGATTGATTTACGCTAAACCGCGGTAAGTTCATGGTATCCCCTTGTATTATATCGTGTCTTATCGCTGAACTACGCTGAACGTCACGCGGAACTTACGCGGAAGTTCCGCATAGGTTCTGCGTACAGTTCTGCATAAGTTCCGCGATTACTCCAGGCCTATGTGTTTCAGGAAGCTGTCCTCAGCTGCCAGCAGGTCCAGGATAGAGATCCTGTAATCAAGATACGAACGCTTGGTCATGAGGCTTGCGTTCAGGAGGTCCTCCTGATAACGTATCAGGGTATCTGAATTCGACCTGCCGTATCTGAATCTCTTTTCCTCCTGAGAGAGTTTTCCCTTTTGTAGATTTTCCACCCGCTCCATCTTTGATAGATTCACTTTATCGACGGAGAGTTTCCTGAAGCCCTCGTCTACGTCAGAGATGATCTCTCTTTCAGTCTTCTGTAGATTTACGATCGCCTTTGTCTTTTCCAGGGTCGCCTTTTCGAATTCGCTGTTGGCTGCGCTATTTTCCAGTGGGTATGTAAATTCGATGCCGACATAATATTTAGGGTTTGAGTCCTCGTATACGCCCTCGATCGCCCTGCCGTATCTTGTGTCAATGCCGTTTGTCGCGAATGTGGCCTTCAGGTCTATCTCGGGGAAACGCGAGTTTGATTTCATCTTTAGTTTTATGTTTCTGGCCTCGATCACGTTTTTCTTGGTCTTATAATCGCGCCTGTTTTCAAAGGCAGCTATAAGGCTTTCCAGGAAATCCGCGTCGAACGCCGGACCCTTTAGGGAATCGAGAGGGGAAAGCCGCGCCTCGTTTTTCATATTCAATCTGAGTTTCAAAAGCTCTTCAGCTGTCTTCAATTCGTTCGAGGCCATTAAAAGGCCGCTTCCTCTTACGTACATATTTGCCTCACTTGCCAGCACGTCTCCTGTCTCAACAAGGCCTATCTTTAATTTTCTGCGGTGCTGATTGAATAGGCGGATCGCCTTTTTGAGCATCTCTTTTTTTATCTTAAACTCTTCCTGTGCAAGCACCAGTTCCCAGTAGGCTTTTTCAGCCAGGACCATGGCATCCTCTATCTTTATATAAGAATCCAGCTCTGCATTTTTTATCTCCCACTTCACTATCTCGATATTCCCACGGTCGATCAGGCCAAAGAAGTTTTTGGCCACTGGCTGGGTCAGGCTTACTTCTATCTGTGCATCGTGATATGGATTGGTTGAGACGTATTGGGAGTCTGTCCATTCCCTTTTATTGGTAAAATCTATTTCCACGTCTGTTCCGCTCCGGAGTTTTTTATCAATGCCCGCATTGTACTCATTGGTCAAACTCTTTGTGCCGGAGAGGGCAGAGGCAGACTTTCTCTGGTCATTGGTATAGCCGATCTCTCCATTTAGAATCGTGTCGAAAACCGCTTCTTTATAGCTAAGCTCAGTTCCCTTTATCTTTGAGTCCAGTTGGGCGAGTTTGATATCAAGGTTGTTGCTTATGGCGATCAGCCGCACGTCCTTGATTGAAATAGGCAGGGGCCGGGCTTCTTCTTCCTGGGCAAAGGCCGCCGCAGCAGGCGAGACTACCATATTTATTATTATCAGGATACTTAAGATCCGCTTCACCAGCATCAGCCTTCTTTCCCTGAAAGCACAGCCACGATCTTTTTGAGTATATTGAGGTACTGCTGCTGCTCTTTTGGCGTGAGGTGGACAAGGATATTCTTCCACCTGTTCCGGACAGTGCTCAAAAAATCCCGCACTGAGCTTTTGCCTTTTCTGGTAAGAGACACCATTACGACCCGCCTGTCTTCCGGGTCAGAGCCTCTTTTTACATATCCTGCCCTGACCAGCCGGTCGATAAGGCCTGTCGCAGTAGGAGGGGAGATGCCGCGTTCCTTAGCCAGGGTCTTGAGCTTGCATTGGCCGTAATCATGGATTGAGACGAGCATTATCATCTGCGCGCTTGTGATATTGCTTTTTGAAAGGAAACTCGATCTCGCGCCCTTAATGAGCTTGGGCACCATTATGGAGATCTCATGGGTCAATTCGTTAATAGTAGCCATAAATAACCCCCCTTATAGTTATTTAGTTCGCCTAACTAAATATTAGCATACCAAACTATCTTTGTCAAATAAAATCTGCCTGTTGGCAGATTTTATTTGATCCTGATCCGCCTGAGGCGGAGAAGGATCTTACGCCTAGTCTGCTTTCCAGCTTATGATTTGAGGGGGTAGGTCAGAGGGGATGGAGCCGAACGCGTCGCTTACCGCGTCGCTGTCAAAACTTATAACAGGATTACCTGTCAGGGTGGTATCGAATTCAGCCCCGCATTCCACGTAAATGGCGCCGTCTATTACAGGACTGCCGCTTATCCAGAGCGTTCCTATTACCCATATGATGCCCTGAAAGTAGCCCCCTGTGATTCTCGCGTCGCCGTTTACGACCAGTATGCCGCTTCCGGTCCAGTTGTCGTCCGCAATATTAAGGTCGTCGTTGGATTCCAGGTTTACCCATGTGAGTCCGCTGACAGGGGTTACGTTGTTTGGCGGGTCTGTGTATAGATTTGTAGCATCGGACTCCATGGTTTCTTTTGAGACCCCGAAGACATCCTCGAAGTCAAAGGTATGATTATCGTCTACATTGCCATTGACCTCGGCGCTGCCCCTTACAGTTATGTCTCCGCTTGTAGTAATAGCTGAGGTGATCCCGGATGGGTCTGAATCGCTCGCCGGCTGTTCCACAATGGCCCTTATCGTGCGGGTTATATTGCTGGGGTCGCTTGC
>JABMRA010000045.1 GCA_013202925.1 Candidatus Omnitrophota bacterium
CCTCGCTTCGCGGGCGAAGCGGGCTTCGCTAACTTCCTTTTAAGGCTACCCTCGCAATGACGATTAGATCACCTCATCCGGATGGGCTATCCTGCCCTTGACAGCGCTGGCCGCGGCCACAGCCGGATTGGAAAGATAGACCTCGCTGTCAGGATGCCCCATCCTTCCGCGAAAGTTTCTATTTGTAGTGGCGATCGCGCGTTCGCCCTTTGCCAAAATACCTAAATGTCCTCCCAGGCACGGCCCGCAGCTCGGAGTTGAAAAAACCGCGCCTGAAGCCAGAAAGATATCCGCGAGCCCTTCCTCTACTGCCTGCAGGTATATCTTCTGCGTAGCGGGAATAACGATCAGCCGCACGTTAGAATTGGCCTTTTTCCCTTTTAAGACCCTGGCGGCTATCCTCAGATCCGTTATCCTGCCGTTTGTGCACGATCCTATTACTGATTGATCTATCTTTATATTTTTAAACTTGGCCACTCCCCCGGCGTTGCTCGGCAAATGAGGCGCGGAGACCTGCGGCTGTATCTTTTTGACATCATATTCGCGGACCTCGCAATATTTCGCGGCCCTGTCACTCTTAAAAAACACCCCTTTTACCTTTCGGCCTTCGCCCCTGATATATCTTCTCGTTACTTCGTCCGGCTCAATAACGCCCGATTTCCCGCCTGCCTCGATCGCCATGTTGCACATAGCGAATCTGTCGTCCATAGGCAATTTGCGAATAGCCTCGCCTGTAAATTCCATTGCCTTATACAATGCGCCGTCCACACCGATATCTCCTATGGTATACAGGATCAGATCCTTGCCGCTTACCCACGCAGGCATCTTTCCATAATAGATAAATTTTATGCTCTCCGGGACCTTAAGCCACACACAGCCTGTTACAAAACCAGCCGCAAGGTCTGTGGAACCCACGCCAGTTGAAAACGCGCCGAGCGCGCCGTAAGTGCATGTGTGCGAATCCGCTCCTATGACCAGGTCCCCTGGCCCCACGAGCCCCTTTTCCGGCAAGAGCACGTGCTCCACGCCCATTCTTCCGATCTCAAAATAATTCTCTATCCTGTGCTTTTTTGCAAATCCCTGTAAGGCCTTTGCCTGCTCAGCGCTCTTCATGTCCTTGCCAGGAGTAAAATGGTCCGGCACAAGGGCTATCTTTTTTCTATTGAACACCTTTTTGGCGCCGGTTGATTCAAACTGCTTTATGGCAATAGGCGCGGTGATATCGTTTCCAAGCGCCATATCTATTTTTGCATAGATAAAATCGCCCGGCGCGATTGTCCTTTTATTCGTATGGGCCAGTAATATTTTCTCGGTTATCGTATGCGGCATATTTCTCGTCATTGCGAGCAATCTCACATGCGATTGCTTCCTGAGCTCGCATTTTAAGCTATCCTCGCAATGACGATAGCTCTACGTCATTGCGAGGCGCGCCAGCATCGCACGCCTCCGAAGCAATCTAAATCTCTCTCACCAGCGCTGTTTCCTGGCAATCCGGAAATTTCACGCACCTTATGCATTCTGACCAGATCTTGTGCGGCAGATCTGAATGCGCCACCTTTTTAAATCCGAATTTCTGAAAAAAGGAAGGGCAATAGGTGAGCGCGAATATGCGTTTCACCTTGAGTCTTTTCGCGTCTTCAAAGGCCGCCTCGACCAGGAGGCTGCCTATCTTCTGTTTCTGTCTCGACTCGAGCACCGCAAGGGATTTTATCTCAGCAAGGTCCTCCCATGCGACATGAAGCGCCACGCACCCCGCCACCTTTCCTGCATTCTCAAAAACAAAAAAATCCCTGAGATTTTCATACAGCTCGTTTAAAGAACGGGGCAGCATCTTGTCCTTCTTTGCGTAAAAATTAATGAGGCCCTGGATCTCTTTTACGTCTTCTACCGTGGCCTTTCTTATCATCTTACAACACCGTGCCTTTTGGGATAACCACTATACCGGATGCCGTGACTGTAAATCTCTTTTTGTCCTTTTTGGCGTCGAAACCTATTTCCGTCTTCTGCGGGATCTTTACGTATTTATCAATGACGGCCCTCTTTACCCTGGCATACCTCCCGATATCAACGCCCTCCATGAGAATGGAGTCCGTCACTTCCGAAAAGCTGTTTATCCTGACGTTCGGGAACAGTATACTGGACTGGACCTTTCCTCCGCTGATTATGCAGCCGTTGGAGACAAGGGAATTCAATGCCGTTCCGATCCTTTTTGTGTCTTCCTGAGAAAATACGGTCTTTGCCGGGCCAAACTGTCTCTGGTATGTCCTGAACGGCCAATCCTTGTCATACAGATTGAAACGCGGCACGATATTTATAAGCTCCATATTGGCCTCGTAATAGGCATCCACGTTGCCTACGTCACGCCAGTACCTCGGCTCATTGGTTTCTTTGTCTACAAAATTAAACGCGCATATCTTAAACCTATTCAGCATTGAAGGCACGATGTCCCTTGCGAAATCATGCGAGGAATTTTTATTTTTCGTATCCTGCTCCAGGACCTCCTCAAGCACGGCCCTCTTAAAAACATATATACCCATTGAAACAGACAGATTATCTGCTTTCTTTAATATCTGGGATGCCTCTCCCGGCTTCTCTGCAATGCCTCTGATCATCAGTTCATTATCGACCTCGCATACGCCGAGCTGGGCTGCCTGTTTCCTCGGGGTCGGCACAACGCCTACTGTAAGATCCGCGCCTTTTTCAATGTGGTAATCGAGCATCTCCCTGTAATCCATCCTGTAGATGTGGTCACCGGCGAGTATCAGGACATAATCCGGCTTGTCGTCCTCGATTGCGTAGATATTCTGGTAGATAGAGTCTGCTGTGCCCTGGTACCAGTGTTCGTCAACGCGCTGCTGGGCAGGTATGACATCTATGTATTCGCCCAGTTCGCCGTTCAGCACGTTCCATCCCCTGGCAATGTGGTTCGTGAGTGAATAAGATTTGTATTGTGTCAGGACATGCATCTTTCTCAAGCCCGAATTTATGCAGTTGGACAGGGTAAAATCAATGATCCTGTATACGCCGCCAAAGGGCACTGCCGGCTTTGTCCTGTCCTGCGTAAGAGGAGAAAGCCGCTCCCCTTTACCGCCCGCCATTATAAATGTAAGTACGTTCTTCATAGCCGTCTATTATACAACAATCCCCTTCCAAATGCAAAATACTTTACGCTGCGGAATCCAGCAATCTCTTCGTGTATTCATGCTTAGGGTCCCTGAAGATCTCCTCGCACGAACCTGTCTCTACCAGCCTGCCTGACTGCATCACTGCCACCCTGTCGCAGATCGAGGCTATTACCCCCAGGTCATGGGTTATGAATAGGTACGTAAGATTTCTTTTTTTCTGGAGGTCCATCAGGAGATTGAGGATCTGCGCCTGTATGGATATATCAAGGCTGGAAACCGGTTCATCGCATATTATAAATTCAGGCCTGGTTGCCAGCGCCCGCGCAATGCCGACCCTCTGGAGCTCTCCGCCGGAAAGCTCGGACGGAAGCCTGTTTAAATAAGATCCGCCCAGCCCCACCATTTCCAGAAGTTCCATGACTTGCTTCTTTCTCTTTTGGCCTGAGATTTTATAGTGAATGATAAAGACCTCTTCTATTGTCTCCCCGATCTTCATGCGCGGGTCCAGAGACATATAAGGATCCTGAAATATCATCTGCAGATCCCTGCGCATCACCTGCATTTTCCTGTAAGGGACCTTTAATAGATCCTCGCCTTTATAAAAGACAGAGCCGTCCTGTACATCCGTGAGTCGTAATACTGCTCTTGCCAGTGTGGTCTTTCCACAGCCAGATTCCCCGACCAGCCCCAGGACCTCTCCTTTAAAAATAGAAAGGTCCACGCCGTCAACAGCTGCTACCTTATGCTTTGGAAAGACCTTTTTTAGATTACCTACCTTTACCAGCTCCATTTAACAAAAGCTCCTTTGCCCTTATGCAGCGCGCAGTATGGCCGCTGCTGACCTGTTCCAGGCCGGGTTCCTCTTTCATACAGGCCTCGACCCTGAATCTGCACCGAGGATGAAACTTGCAGCCTTCCGGCAGATCAGAGAACAATGGCGTCCTGCCTTCGATCGCATCAAAGGCCTTTTTTCTATGCCCGATGCAGGGTATGGATTCTATCAGTCCCCTTGTATAAGGATGCAGCGGCTTGGAAACCATGTCTTTCTTTGGCCCCTGTTCCGCTATCCTGCCGGCATACATCACATTGATCCTGTCAGCGGCCCTGAAGATCATATTAAGATCATGAGATATAAATAAAATCGAAAGATCCATTTTATTTTTCAATTCCATTATAAGGTCCAGTATCTGCTTTTGAACAGTAACGTCAAGGGCTGTTGTTGGTTCATCCAGGACCAATAGCTCCGGCCTGGAGGCAATGGCCATGGCTATCATTACGCGCTGCTGCATTCCGCCGGAAAGTTCGTGCGGGTACACTTTTTTCCTGCCAGCTATCTCATCGAGCCCGACTGCCTTCAGGATTTCAGAAATGGCCCTATCGGTTGCCTTTTTCTCCGGCAATGATTCCTTTATCTGCTCATAGATCGTGAAGACAGGGTTCAGTGAACTAAACGGCTCCTGAAACACGTACGAAATCCTTTTTCCCCTTACGGCCCTCAGCGCCTCGTCATCCAATCCAAAAAGGTCCCGGCCTTCCAGCAAAACCCTGCCGGAGATGATCTTGCCTTTGCGCTCAGGTATAAGCCTGGTTATAGCAAGGCCTACTGTGGTCTTGCCGCAGCCTGACTCGCCCACGAGCCCCACGCATTCACCTTTTCTGATCTCCAGGTCAACGCCGCGCACGACCTCCGTCAGCATGCCGTCCACTTTGTAGCCAACCTTTAAATCCCGTATCTCTAAAAGCACTGACTCGCCCCTCCACCAGAGTTTACATCCGCCGTGGCGGACGCAAACTTATGATCTTAGAAGTCTCTCCCGAATGCCTTCGCCGAGCAGATTGTATCCAAGCACTGTTATAAAGATCGCGAGGCCTGGAAAAAGCATCATCCACCAGGCAGCGCCCATGACAGCCTTGCCTTCACTCAGGATGTTGCCCCAGCTGGGTGTTGGCGGCTGTACGCCTATGCCCAGAAAACTCAGGCTGGATTCCACCAGGATCGCCGCGGCAATGCCCAGCGTAATACTCACCAGCACCGGCGCCATTGCGTTGGGAATAAGATGCCTTGTGATGATCCTGATGTCGCTTGCCCCTATTGCCCTCTCAGCGTATATAAAATCCCTTTCTTTTAAACTCAGGATCTCTGCCCTGATAAGCCTTGCCACTCCCATCCAGCTCGTAACGCCGATGATCATCATGATATTGACTATGCTCGGCTCCAGCAGCGCGATAACAGCGAGTATCAGAAAAAATGTCGGGAAGCAGAGCATGATATCCACAAACCTCATTATCCACGCATCCACCCATCTGCCATAATAACCTGCCAGAGAGCCCAAAAGTATCCCGATAGCCGCGGAGATGCCTACTGCTATTAAACCAACCAGTAAAGATATGCGCGCGCCAAAAACCATGCGGCTGAACAGATCCCTGCCCAAACTGTCAGTGCCCAGGATGTGCTCCTTTGACGGCCCTGTAAGTATATTTTCAATATCGATCTGCCCGGGGTCATGCGAGGCAATAAACGGCGCCAGGACCGCCACCAGTCCAAAGAAGATCACTATACCTGCCCCGATAATCATCAACCTATTCATAGTTTTATCCGCGGATCAACTGCCGCGTAAGAAACATCCGCCAGAAGATTTCCTAAAAGCGTCAACATGGCGCCGATCACCAGGACGCCCATTATTACAGGATAATCCCTTGCCATCACTGATTCGTAAAAAAGCCGGCCCATACCCGGAATGCTGAAAATCGACTCAAATATAACACTGCCGCCTATAAGGCCTGGAACAGAAAGACCTAAAATAGTAACAACAGGCAAAAGCGCGTTCCTCAGGGCATGTTTATATATCACTGCCTTTTCCTTCAATCCTTTTGCGCGCGCGGTCCGTATATAATCCTGTTTCAAGACATGCACCATATTGCTGCGCATGTAACGCGAAATACCCGCCAGCCCGCCAAACGCCGATACAGCTACAGGCAGGATCAGATGTCTCGCAACATCGATCACCTTTTCAAACAGGCCAAACCTCTCAAACTCAAGAGATTTTATGCCTGAAATAGGCAAAAGCCCCCACCTCACGCCTACAAGGTCCATCAATATCAAACTCAGCCAGAAGGTCGGTATGGCAAAGCCAACGAATACAAAAACCGTCATAAACCTATCGTAAAAACCGCCCTCTTTAACCGCTGAACTGACACCAATAGGCACACCTATCAGCAATATCAGAATAATGGACGCAAGGTTGATGCCGAGAGTGATCGGGATGCGCTCTCCGATCTTCTGGATCACAGGCCTTGAATCAACAAAGGAGACCCCGAAATCAAATCGTAAAAATCTCTTCAACCAGTCCGCATATTGTACATGGAGCGGCTTGTCCAGGCCATAGAGATGCGCGATCCTCTCCCGCGCCTCCATGGAGACCTTTGGATTGAACTGCGTCTCCATGTCAGTCGGCTTGCCGGGCGCCAGGTGGATCACTGCAAAGGTGATAATCGTTATCCCCAGCAAGAGCGGCACCAGTCCAATTAATCTATTAAAAATATATTTAATCATATATCCAGCGGTTAGCGTATAGCGTTTAGCGGATACAAAAACTATGCGCTCTCCTGAGTTATCTCGTGTATTTCTGTTCGGTCCGCGGCACGTGCCACTTTATAAAATTGTGGCCAATGCCTGCAGCGCCCTTCTCAATGCCTTTGAAGCGCGAATGTATGATCGGCAACGCGTCAGGCACGTACAAAAACAGATACGGCTGCTCCTCGTATAAGATCTCGTGGATCCTGTGATAGGCCCTTGCGCGTTCCGCCTGATCAAATGTGCGCCGGCCCTCCACGAGCAATCTATCTACCTCCATATTTGAATACCCGACAAAATTAAACTGCCCCTCGCCTGTCTTTGATGAATGCCATATATCGTACATATCCGGATCCATAGACAGGCCCCAGCCCAGAAGCACCGCGTCGAATCTTCTCTTATCTATAAACTCACTCACGAAGGCGCTCCATTCTATTACCTTTATCCTGACATCTATGCCGATTTCCTTAAGCCGCCTCTGCATGATCTCCAGGGTCATCCTGCGCTGCTCATTGCCCTGATTCGTAATAACGGTAAATGAAAATTTCGCCCCGTCTTTTTCTAAAATACCGTCAGCGTCCAGATCCTGCCAGCCAGCCTCTTTTAAAAGCGCCTTTGCCTTTTGCGGATCATACTCTGTCGCCCTGACCTCTCTGTTATACGCCCAGGATTCCGGCAGAAAAGGCCCTGTTGCCGCCCTGCCAAGGCCCAGCAGGACCCCGCGAATGATCTCCTCTTTATCCACCGCGTAATTTATTGCCTGGCGCACCCGCAGATCCTGGAACTTCGGGTCGTTCAGATTGTACCCCATGTATGTATATCCAAAACTCGGAAAACGAAACTTCTGAAAATTTTCCCTGAAAAACATGCTCTGTGTCTGCCGCTCAAATTGCAGCGGCGTAAGTGAGACATAGTCCACGCCCTCTGACCGT
This sequence comes from Candidatus Omnitrophota bacterium, assembly GCA_013202925.1. Classification (GTDB taxonomy): domain Bacteria; phylum Omnitrophota; class Gorgyraeia; order Gorgyraeales; family Gorgyraeaceae; genus JABMRA01. The sequence goes on from JABMRA010000045.1 coordinate 7,632, forward strand.
AATTCCAGAAACAATGTTGCCTGGTCAGGTATGATCCTGTATATATATCTATCGATGCAGGGCCTGCCCTCGAAATAATCGTGATTGGACAAAAGCTCCAGTTTTTCTCCTGTCTTCCATGATTTAAACTTGTAAGGGCCTGTACCGATCGGCTGCCTTGCGAATCCTGTATTATTCAGATCCTCCTCTTCCAGTAAATGTCTTGGCATGATATTCATGCCCCAGCTCGAAAGCCCCGGAGAGAACGGCTCCTTATATATTATCTTTAGCGTGTAATCATCAACGACCTCAAACCCCTCGACCATCTCGAAATCGCCGCTGTAAGGCGTCCTCACATCCGGGTCTATTAAACTCCTGTAAGTAAACTCCACATCCTTCGCCGTAAATTCTTCGCCGTCATGCCACCTGACGTTTTTTCTTAAATAAAATGTGATGCTAAGGCCGTCTTCCGAGACCTCCCATCTTTCAGCAAGGTCTCCCGTCAGATTTAAATCCTTGTCGTATTTTACAAGGCCGTTAAACACAAGGCCGCAGATCGCGCCGGATGCGCTGTCAGAGGCCAGTATCGGCACGAGTGTCCGCGGTTCACCGATAGAGCCGCTGACTATGGCGTCTCCATAATCAGGCCTGAACCCCAATAAAACCAGCATCGCAAACAAAAAGACCGCCTTAGTAAAGACGGTCTTTATATTTCGTGTCATCTTCATCCCCGCAATAAAATTATTCGGTCCCTGTCTCGTCAGGGCCTCCTCCTGCTCCCTCCGGAGCCGGAGCTGGGACAGCCGGTGCCTCTTCTTCGGCGCCAGTAACATCAACGTCGACTGTCTGCTGCTGTGCCTCAGGTATAACGAACTTCTCCATCAGGGACTTGGACCTATGGCTTGAAAGAATCGCGAGCGAAAGACATGTAATTACGAACATGGCAGCGCTTACCGCAGTCATTTTCTGAAGCACAGTAGCGCTCTTTGTGCCAAACATGCTCTGCATCTGAGAGCCGCCGAGCGTATCTGACAGTCCGCCGCCCCTCCCGGCCTGAAGCAATATTACTGCTATCAAGAAAATACTTACAATTACATGGATTACGATTAAAA